>NZ_DBIC01000066.1:0-15169 GCF_002296545.1 Herbaspirillum sp. UBA812
ACGCCTGGCCGCGGGCGGCGCGCAGGTGGTCGTGTGGGACCAGCAGCATGACGCGGCCTCGCCCTATCGGCAAGAAAGCCTCGACATCACCGACGCCGCTGCGGTCATGCAGGCCGCACAGCGATTGCTGGGCGACACCGGGCGCATCGATTTCCTCATCAACAACGCCGGTTACGCCGGTCCGACCGTGCCGCTGGACGAGTATGACGTGGGTGAGTGGCATCGCATCGTGCAGGTCAACCTGCTGGGTGTCTTCCATGCCTGCCGCAGCGTGACGCCGGCCATGCGCGCCGCCGGGCGCGGACGCATCGTCAACATCGCCTCGCTGGCCGGCAAGGAAGGCACGCCCAATGCCTCGGCCTACAGCGCCGCCAAGGCGGGCGTACTGGCGCTGACCAAGTCCTTGGGCAAGGAGCTGGCCGAGACCGGCGTGCTGGTCAACGCCATTGCACCGGCCGCCGTGAAGACCGCACTGCTGGAGCAGATGTCGCCGGCCCATGTGCAGACCATGATCGCCAAGAGCCCCATGCATCGCCTGGGCAGCGTCGATGAAGTCGCCGACATGTGCGCATGGCTGTGCTCCGGTTCCTGCAGCTTCAACACCGGCGCCGTGTTCGATCTTTCGGGCGGACGCGCAACTTACTGAGCGGCTTGCCGCTCGGCCACCAGAATCATCCGGGCAAGCAAGGATCGCATGCCGGGGCAGGCAGCCGCCGCCCGGGCAGCGCCGGACGAGCAACACGCAGGGACGGACTCCACACCGTCCTCAAGACTGCATCCTTGCATGACGCTTCGAACCTGTCCTCGACAGCGAGCTGCGCGACAGACGCAGCCGTTACGAAGCACGCCAATGGCAGCACATCATTCACACTGGAGACGCACACCATGGAAGTCCAAAAGGAAAAGAGCCCCCGGCTCAAACGCATACAGCTCGTGGCACTGAGCTTCCTGATGCTGGCCGGCATCGTCAACTACCTGGACCGCAGCACGCTGTCCATTGCCAATCATTCGGTGAGCCAGGAGCTCAACCTCTCGGCCTCGCAGATGGGCCTGTTGCTGTCGGCCTTCTCGCTGGCCTATGCCTTCTCGCAACTGCCCATCGGCGCCATGCTCGACAAGTTCGGCGCGCGCGTGATGCTGGGCGCGGGCATGTTCGTCTGGTCGCTGGCGCAACTGGCGGGCGGCTTCGTCCATACGCTGCAGCAATTCCTGGTGGCGCGCGTGTTCCTCGGCCTGGGTGAAGCGCCGCAGTTCCCGGCGGGAGCCAAGGTGGTGTCCGAATGGTTCGCCATGCGCGAGCGCGGCGGACCGACCGGCATCTTCGTGGCCTCCTCCACCATTGGCCCGGCACTGGCCCCGCCCATCCTCACGATCCTGATGCTGTCCTTCGGCTGGCGCATGATGTTCATCATCATGGGCCTGCTCGGCATCGCCGTCTCGGTGGGCTGGTACCTGTTTTACCGGAATCGCAACGAAGTCCAGCTCACCCCTTCCGAAGTGCTCTATCTCGCCGATGACCACGACCAGGATCCCAACGCCAACGCCAAGCTGAGCTGGGCCGAATGGAAGAGTCTGTTCACCTACCGCACCACCTGGGGCATGCTGTTCGGCTTCATGGGCGTGATCTACATGGTGTGGCTGTACCTCACCTGGCTGCCCGCCTACCTCGAACATGAACGCCATCTCTCCATCGCCCGCACCGGCTGGGTGGTGGTGATCCCCTACATCTTCGGCACGCTCGGCATGCTCTCCTCGGGCTATATCGCCGATGGCCTGATGAAGCGCGGCATGCCCGCCATCCGCAGCCGCAAGTGGCCGATCTGCGCGGGGCTGATCGGTGCCGGTGCCTTCACCATTCCGGCCGCCTACACGCCCAGCACCACCATGGCCATCGTCTACATCTCGCTGGCCATGGCCTTCGTGAACATGGCCTCCGGCGGTGCCTGGGCGCTGGTGTCGGTGGCCATTCCGCGCCGCCTGGTGGCCTCGCTGGGCAGCATGCAGAACTTCGGCGGCTATCTCGGTGGCTCGCTGGCACCGGTCATCACGGGCGTGGTGGTGGACCAGACGCACTCCTTCGTCAATGCCCTGCTGATCAGTGCCGCCGTGGCCTTTGCCGCTGCGCTGGTCTACATGTTCGTGGTGGACAAGCCGATCGAGGCGCACGCCGCATGACGCAATGCTTCATGCCCCAGTAGCCTGACCCGATGCCGCCGCCCGCTGGTAGCGGCATCCAGCCAGTCTCCTGCCACTCACCAGAAGGAACTTTCATGAGCTTCATTCCCGACCTGCTCCGGGGCAAGACCGCCCTCGTCACCGGCGGTACGCAAGGCATAGGCGCGGCCGTTGCACGTCAGCTCGCCGCCCTGGGCGCGCACGTCATTGCCGCCGGACTGCCACCCTTTGCGCATGCGCAATTCGAGGGCAGCGGCATCACCCTGGCGGAGATGAACGTGGCCAGCGAGGACAGCGTGCGCGCGGTGCTGGCGGGCCTCACGCAACTCGATATCGTGGTCAACTGCGCCGGCATCATCAAGCGTGGCGAGGAACTGGAAACGGATGTCTTCGAGCAGGTCATCGCCGTGAACCTCACCGGCACCATGCGCGTCTGCGCTGCCAGCCGCGACCTGCTCAAGCAATCCGGAGGCTGCATCGTCAATACCGCGTCCATGCTCAGCTTCTTCGGTGGCGGACTGGTGCCGGGTTACAGCGCCAGCAAGGGCGGCGTGGCGCAGCTGACCAAGTCGCTGGCCATCGCCTATGCGGCTGACGGCATCCGCGTCAATGCGGTAGCCCCCGGCTGGATCGCCACGCCGCTGACCCAGGCCCTGCAGGATGACCCGGTGCGTGCCGGCCCCATCCTCGCGCGTACGCCGCTGGGCCGCTGGGGCAAGCCGGAAGACATCGGCAATGTCGTGGCCTTCCTGTGTTCGCCGGCGGCCTCCTTCATGACCGGCGCCATCGTGCCGGTCGATGGCGGCTATCTGGTGGCCTGAGGCCAACGCAATCTTTTCACGTGCAATGCCATTTGCCCGCGCCGGCTCCAGACGGCGCGGGATTTTTTGCATATGGGCTCGGCTATAATCTGGCCCGAAATCAGTACGGAATTCTGTACGAAATTCTGTACGGATTTCCGTACTGAATCTTGTACGCAATCCTGCCCCTGTCCTTGATCCACTCCTGCCCCACGATCCCGCGCTCATGCCCGACCACGACAAACAAGCTGACGACAACAAGATCGCGGGCACTGCCGCCTTCTCCAAGTTCATGGCTGTACTGCAGCTGATCGCCGATCAGGAAGCGCCGCTCTCCATTGCGCAACTGGCGGCGCTGTCGGGCTATCCGCGTCCGACGGTGTATCGCATCCTGGGCGCGCTGATGGCCGAGGGCATGGTGGTGGAAAACCCGCGCAGCAAGCAGTATGAAGTCGGCCCGCGCCTCATCCATCTGGCCAGCCGTGCCTGGGACCGCAGCGACATCCGCACCACGGCCATCGAGTCGCTGCGCCAGCTGCGCGACATCACGCGCGAGACCGTACACCTGGCCGTGCCCAGCGATCACAGCATGGTCTACATCGAGAAACTGGAAAGTCCCCAAGCCGTGCGCATGGATTCGCGCATCGGCACGCGCGTGACCTTGTATTCGAGTTCAGTGGGGAAAGCCTATCTGGCCGGGCTGGCGCAAGCGCAGCGCGAACGCCTGATGCGCACGCTGCATCTGGAAGCCTTCACATCCAACACACACACCACGCTGGAGGCGCTGCGCGCCGATGTCGAAGAGACACGCGCGCGCGGCTACGCCGAAGATCGTGAAGAAAACGAAGCGCAGATTTTTTGTTACGGTGCCGCCATCGTCGGTGCCGATGGCGTACCGGTGGCCTGCGTGAGCGTGAGCATTCCGCTGTATCGCCGCCTGCCCGATGCGCAGCAGGCGTATGTGACACCGCTGCTGCAAGCCTGCGCGAACATCTCGCGCAAGCTTGCCGGACCGGGCTGAGTCCGGTCCGATTCGCTCCGCAGGCGATCAGGCCTCGGGCGGCAATTCCACCTTGTAGATTTCCTTGCCGTCGGTGTTGTGCAGCGTGACGGTGAGGGTCTTGCTCTTGGCGTCGATCTTGCCGATGCCGAAGAACTGCAGCAGCTCGGCCGGCGAACGGTTCTGCTTCATGTCCGCCGGGATGCTGACGAAACGCACATCCGGACCAAAGGTGCGATCGATCTCGCCCGGCCCGAAGGTCCCCGCATTGATGGGGCCGCCGACGAATTCCCAGAAGGGCTTGAAGTCGGTGAACTGCGCACGCTCGGGCGCGTAGTGCGTGGCTGATGCGTAGTGCACATCGGCGGTCACCCACACCACGTTCTTGATGTCGTGCTGCTTGATGAAGCGCAGCAGTTCGGCTACTTCCAGTTCGCGCCCGGAGGGCTTGCCGTTGTCGGCATTGGCCCAGGCCTCGAAGGTTCCTTGGGGCACATCAGGGTTCAGGTCCGGCACCACGATGGAGAGCGGCATGTCGCTGGCGATGAGCTTCCAGGTCGAGCGCGAACGCAGCAGCGCCTGCTTGATCCAGCGCATCTGCTCGGGGCCGAGGAAGTCGGCATCATGGCCGCCCTTCTGGCGATTGGGCGAATTGCGGCCACGATAGCTGCGTTCGTCCAGCATGAACACGTCCAGCAGCGGACCGTGGTTGAAGGCACGGTAGATGCGGAAGGGATCGGCGCTGTCGATGCGGAAGGGATTGTGTTCGAACATGGCCTGGCGCGCGCGGGCGGCGAGCACGTCGATGTTGCGTTCGTCGTAGCGCTTTTCGGCGGCACCGATCACCTGGCCGGGATACCAGTTGTTACGCACCTCGTGGTCATCCCACTGCACCAGGAAGGGCACCTCGGCGGCGAAGCGGCGCTTGTTGGCGTCCAGCATGTTGTAGGCGAAGTTGCCGCGATAGTCGTCCAGCGTCTGCGCGACCTTGGATTTGGCTTCGGTCACCACGTTGCGCCACAGCGTTCCGTCCTCCAGCTTCACTTCGGCCTGGATGGGGCCATCGGCATAGATCTGGTCGCCCGAGTGGATGAAGAAATCCGGACGGAAGCGGCGCATGCTTTCATATACGCGATAACCGCCCCACTGTTCGTTGATGCCCCAGCCCTGGCCGGCTTCGTCGCCCGAGAAGGCGAAGGTGATGTCGCGCGCCTGGGCAGGCGTGGTGGCGGGCAGCATGAGGCTGCCGGTCAGCGGTTCGCTCAGGGCGGACTCATGCACCAGGTCCTGGAAGCGCACGCGGTAGTAGACACGCTGGCCGCCAGGCAGGCCGCGCAGGTCGACGCGGGCAGTGTAGTCCTCACGCGCCAGTGCGGTGGGACCGGCGATGCGCACCGGGTTGCTGAAATCCTCGCGGGTGGAATACTCGACCAGCATGCGCGCATTGCGGTCGGCGCGTGCCCAGATCATGGCGCTGTCGCGGGTGACATCGCCGCTCATGATGCCGCCGGGGAATTGCGGGCGCAGGCGCTCGGAAGTGACGATGGCGGGGGCGGCGGAAAATGCGGCCGGTGCGGCCAAGGTGGTGGTGGCGGCAATCGTCGTGACTGCGCTGTCGCGCAGGAAGCGGCGGCGGCTGTGGTCGGCTGGCGGGTTGCGGTCTGGCATGGCGACTCCTGTGAGGGTGAGGGAAAGAGTGACGAAGACACGGGGGCTTGCAATCTAGCAACCGAATATGACCGTCCGATGAAACCCTGCTGACCAGTCCTGACCGCAGAAACATGCAGCGCTCTTCTCGTAAAAAATGCGGCCCTCGGGCCGCATGATCTCGCCTCTTCCCGATGGATAGTGTCGGGTTCGATCCCTGCATCACACTATCTCAACGACATCGGACTCTCACGCAAGATCGTTCACCGGAAATCCGTTGATGCCGAGATCGTTTCCCATGCGTCGATTTCCTCGCCCATTCGCGCCAGCTTTTCGCGCACCAGCTTGACGGCATCACTGCCCAGCAGGAGATGGACCGGCGCGTTGGCATCGCCGGCAATGTCGAGGATCACCTGCGCCGCCTTGGCCGGGTCGCCGAGCTGGTGTCCGCTCTTGGCCTGGCGTGCCGCACGGATCGGATCGATCACGGCGTCGTAATCCGCAATGCTTCGGGGCGAGCGCACCATGGAGCGCCCTGCCCAGTCGGTACGGAAGGAACCGGGCGCCACGGCGGTGACCTTGATGCCGAACGCCGCCACTTCCTTGGCCAGGGTCTCGGAAATGCCTTCCAGGGCGAACTTGCTGCCGCAGTAATAGGCGATACCCGGCATGGTGATGAATCCGCCCATGGAGGTGATGTTGATGATGTGGCCGCTGCGTCTTGCACGCATGGTTGGCAGCACGGCCTTCATCATGGCCACGGCACCAAACACGTTGACATCGAACTGGTGCCGCATCTCTTCAAGCGAGGATTCTTCGAGCGCGCCTTCATGTCCATAGCCGGCGTTGTTGATCAGCACATCCACCGGAGCCAGGTGCTCGGCCGCCGCAGCAATGGCGGGGAAATCGGTCACATCGAGAACGATGGCCGTCGCCCTTGCGGGATCAAGCTGCTCGAATTGCTCTTTGGCGGCTTGGCTGCGCACTGTGCCTGTTACTGAATGGCCAGCCTGCATGGCCGCATCCGCCAGCGCCCGGCCAAAGCCCGAGCTCACGCCCGTAATCAGGAAATGCAATGTCTTGGAATTTTTCATGAGAATCCTTGTAGCTCCTTGATGGTGGCCTCTCCCGGAGGCCGAAGCAGCTTCCCGACGCAGAGGACGATGGCTGCCATCATAGGCAGGACTCCACAAATCCACCATGTCGGTTAGCATGTGGTGTTTGCCTAAACCTATGAGATTGCTCATGTCGGGAAGCACGAAGAAATCCGCGCAGAAAAAATCGAATGTGCACCAGCGCATGGTGCAGCTGCTCACCGAGCTCGCCCCTGACGAGGGCTACAACCTGTCGCTGCTGCCGGATGTGCGCTTCCTCAGGTCCAACCGTGCATTGAGTGAAACGCCGGTCCTCTATGAGCCGGGCATCGTGGTGGTCGTGCAGGGACGCAAGCGTGGATTCCTCGGCGGGCAAACCTATCTCTATGATGCCCGTCACTACCTGGCTGTTTCGGTACCCGTCCCGTTCACGATGGAAACCGACGCCACAGAGAAGACGCCTTTGCTGGCGATCTATTTCCGGCTGGATTTTCAACTGCTGGCTGAAGTGCTGGTGCAGATGGACGATGCTGACCTCTCCGCCCATCCGCAGACCATGTTCGCGACCCGGATGGATGCCAGCATGTGCGCCTCCGTGTTGCGTTTTCTGGAAGCGATGCGGGTGCCGATGGAAGCCAGGATCCTGGGCCGTTCACTGGTGAAGGAGATCTACCTGCGTGTACTCACGGGCCGGCAAGGTGCCTCCATGCGCGCCGCACTGCGCACTGACGGGCAGGTTGGAAAAGTGGCCAGAGCCATCAGGAAGATCCATGCCGCCTACGCGGACAAACTGGATGTGGAGCAGCTCGCGCACGAGGCCGGAATGAGTCCGCCTTCCTTCCATGCGCATTTCAAGGCGGTCACCGCTACCTCGCCGATGCAATACCTGAAATCGACGCGCCTGCATCAGGCGCGTCTGCTGATGCTGCGCAATGGCCTGACGGTGGCCGAGGCCAGCGCACGCGTCGGCTACGAGAGTGCATCCCAGTTCAGCCGCGAATTCAAACGCCTGTTCGACCTGCCGCCGACGCAAGAGGTGGCGCGGATGAAGGATGCGTATGCGCTGCCCGATCCGGAACCGTCGGCGCTGTTCGTGTCATCGCACTGACTCGGCTCTCAGGGAGCATTCCGAAGCCCGGCAGGTCTGCGCACCAAAATGCAGCCGGCCTTTGAAGACGCGCCTCGTCTTGCACACTCTTCGTGCAACCCAAAGAATGAATATAGGCTGATGCACCTGAAAAGTTCTTTAAAATCAGTCGACTGCAAAATAATCACCAAAATGGAACGGAAATTGCTTTAGTCGTGGCTTTCAAGCATTTTCTTGCACACTTTTTGGGAGATTTTCTGGTGGACGATCACAAAAACGGCGCAGACGCCCTCTTCATTTTGCTGGGGGCGATCATGATCCTGGCCATGCATGCCGGCTTTGCCTTCCTGGAACTGGGGACGGTGCGCAAGAAGAACCAGGTCAATGCCCTGGTGAAGATCCTGGCCGACTTTGCGGTGTCGACCATCGTCTATTTCTTCATCGGCTATTACGTGGCTTACGGCGTGAGCTTCTTTGCCGGTGCCGAAACGCTGGCCGAGCGCAGCGGTTTCGAGCTGGTGAAATTCTTCTTCCTGCTGACCTTCGCGGCGGCCATCCCGGCGATCATCTCGGGCGGCATTGCCGAGCGTTCCAAATTCAATCCGCAGCTGATCGCCACGGCGGTGCTGGTGGGACTGGTCTATCCCTTCTTCGAAGGTATCGCGTGGAACCAGCACCTGGGCGTGCAAGCCTGGCTGGCGGCCACCTTCGGTGCCGAGTTCCATGACTTCGCCGGTTCCATCGTGGTCCACGCGGTGGGTGGCTGGATCGCGCTGCCTGCGGTCCTGCTGCTGGGCGCACGCCGTGGCCGCTACAGCAAGGAAGGCGCGGTGGCGGCGCATCCGCCCTCCAACATTCCTTTCCTGGCCTTGGGTGCGTGGATTCTGACGGTGGGATGGTTCGGCTTCAACGTGATGAGCGCGCAGACCTTGGACAAGATGAATGGCCTGGTCGCCATGAATTCGCTCATGGCCATGGCCGGCGGCACGCTGGTGGCGCTGCTGATGGGCCGCAACGATCCCGGCTTCGCCTACAACGGCCCGCTGGCCGGCCTGGTGGCGGTGTGCGCGGGCTCGGACCTGATGCATCCGCTGGGTGCACTGGTCACCGGCGGCATTGCGGGGGCGATTTTCGTGTGGATGTTCACCCGCACCCAGAACAAGTGGAAGATCGACGATGTGCTGGGCGTGTGGCCGCTGCATGGCCTGTGCGGTCTGTGGGGCGGACTGGCGGCGGGCATCTTCGGCTTGCAGGCACTGGGCGGACGCGGTGGCGTGTCGTTCATGTCGCAACTCATCGGCAGCGTCATGGGAATCGCCATTGCGGCAGCGGGCGGATGGATCGTCTATGGCTTGTTGAAGAAGGCAGTGGGGATACGGCTGGATCCGGAGCAGGAATTTGAAGGGGCCGATCTGGCCATTCACAAGATTTCTTCTACGGCGGAGAGGGAGACCAGCTGGTAAGACAGTGACAAGCAACAATGAAATCTGGTGAGCCCATTCGAATCGATCGGACTCCTCGTGACTGAAATAAAACTACAATCACCAAAGCGTCGACGCTTTTGAAAAGGCCACCATTCGGTGGCCTTTTCATATGGAAAATCGATTGCAGCCAGGCCCCCCATCTGCCCCCTCTCAAGGAGTGGTCAATGCACTGATCAGAATGAGAATGATCAGTCAGTGATTTGAAAGCCAGAGGCCGTATGATCGCTGCAGCTGTTTTGCCATCACAGCACTAGCAATGCATTGACCGCATACATCTGCGCGACGCCAATTGCACAACAACAACGACCTCACGAGGATACTCGATGATAAAAACCCATCCCATCATCGGCTATTTTGCTGCCAGCGCATCTCTGCTGTGCGCCAGTGCCAGTTACGCCCAAACTGCCGATGCGCCATCGTTGCAGGAGGGTGATGCCTGGGTCTATCAAGCCACCGAAGAACAAAACACGGCAGGCATACTCGGCTCTACCACCAAGAAATGGGACGTCGCCATTGTCCGCTCCGGCAGCAAGACCATGGTCATTTCCGCCAAGGCGGAAGACTCCAATCTGCCACCCAAGGAATTGTTGCGCAATGCCGACTGGGCCGTGGTGCAAAACATCAATGGCAAGAATACCGTTACCAATCGTCCCTATGATTTCCCGCTCAAACCGGGCAAGACCTGGAAAGTGGAATACGATACCGCCAACCCTGATGCACGCACGAAGGTGCAGCACATCACCAAAAATTACACGGTCTTGGGCTGGGTCGATATCAAAGTACCGGCCGGCACCTACCATGCAATCAAAGTGGAAATGGAAGGCGAATGGAGCAAGGAATTCAATCCGACTGCCGCCGTCGCCACTTCCACCGTCACCAGCAGCCAGGCTGGTTCAGTGGCCATTTCCGCCAGCCGAAACGCCAGCACGCAACAGTCGGCCAGCGGCAGAATGTACGACGCGTTCTGGTATGTTCCCGAACTCAAAACTCACGTCAAGTTGATTACCGAAAACTACCAGGCTGGCGGTGCCTTGAATAAACGCGTGACCGAAGAATTGGCAGCATCACCAGTACATTGATCTGCTCGCGCAAATTTCAGGCCCCCAGCTCCCTGCGCACCATCTCCGCCACGCCCTCAACGCACTGAGCTTGCCGCAGATGAGTTCAATCAGATGCATCGGCTCGCGCGCGTTGTGGCATTCCAGCGAGACGATGTCGATGTTCGATGCTTGCAGCTTGGGGAGGGCCTCCTCATACTGCCGCTTCTCCATTTGCCCTCCTCTCCGTTGCTGATTGGAGGCGGTCATCCAGTCACGGCCCCCTATTCCGTCCTCCTGAGGCCAGGCACACCTGTTTCAGGCTCTTTTTTCCTTTGCAGTTTTGAGCGCTTAGACACGCGCTTCACCGTTCAGCACAAGAACAAAAGCGGCTCGCAGAAATGCGCGCCGCTTTGTGGCGTTCCCTGGATCAAGTCGGTACGGCTTATCGCGGAGGGGTTTTCGATCTCCAAGACAATGCTTGGACAATTAATGCCCAAGCACCAGCACTGCCTCATTGTCCAGAGGGCCGGGAAGCGACATTGAGCGGCAATACCGGACAGTACTGATATAGACGCTTTCCGCCTCCCAGACCCGCCGAGTAAGTCACGCACGACTCTGCCTGCAGCGTCAGTCCGTAAGGCTGCAGAGCCAGCTGGGCTTTCTCCTGCTCCAGCTTATTGGCAGCATCGATATTGATCTCTTCCCCCGTTAGTACCACTCGACAAAGAAGTCCCGCCTCGCTCGGTGTTGCCGCTATAACGCTAGCGCGCAAACGAGTGTTTTGAGCGACCCATTTCAGGAGAGCACATCCAGATTCGCTGTTGACCAGTCCGATTTGTGCCGCGATATGATTGACGCGATCAGACCGTTCCTTCAATTCATCAGTGATCCCTTGGAAAACGGCAAACGTCTGTCGCTCCGGATAACGCGTCATCTCCGAAACAAGCTTGGGAAAGGCTGGGCCTCTCGGGAAATTTCCTACAATCTGCGTGAATGAGACCTCCTTGGGAAAGCCGAGTGCCAACCATGACCATGGCGGGTCTCCTTCGGTGATCACCACCGTAGTACGCGCCGGATCGGCAATGGGGGGGACCTCGATATGTACTCCCTGTTCCCCCCATGGCTCATAGCCCCAGGTCTTGATGCCCCCCAGAAGCACAACCATCACCGCGCATCCGAGCAACCAAATGGCAGCGGTACGCGCGCGGAGATAAGGCAGCAGCTGTCGCAGCAGCAAGAACACCACCAGAGGTGCGATAAGTTCTATCGGCACCAGATAGCGGTAGATCCCGAACAGCTTGGTCCATAAAGCGAATCCCAGCACTACAACCCACAGCAGATATCTGGCGGGCCAGTTGAGCGAGGGCAACGACCGGCCACGCCAGAGCCACTTGAAGGCCAACAGTATGAACAGTCCATAGACAAGGGCCCAGATGATCTGGCGCACTGCCACCTGGCCTGTATTGCGGGAATCCCATGAAATGATGAAGGGCCACAGAATTTGACGCCAAAAGCCTTGGGGTATCCACTTGACGTCCGCGACACTCATGGAGGTAGCCAAGGAATTGGGGAAGAGGCTGCCGAATTGAGGAAACAGGGGATTACCGAACGTGTGCCACATCACGTAGAACCAGTATCCGGACGTCAGTGCCAAGCCGCATAACACGCCGATGCCGAACACGAAAGCAACTGCCAGTCGTCTGAACGCGCTCCCCGGCAGACTCAGCAGGCCAGCACAGAAAGCGACCGCATAGATGCCATTGGTGAGTTTCAGCCCCATGCCGGCACCTACCAGGGCACCCGCCGCCATCAGGATTGCATACGATGACCTGCTGGCCGTAGAGATGCGATCCTGCTGATGAACGATGAGCGACAACGAGGCGAGGCAAAACAACGCCGTCATATTGTCCCCCATCGAGTTGCCCAACTCCGACAGGAAATTGACCGTCAAGCAGCCCGCCACGGCCAAAAGCAGCGGAACACGATGGATATCTTTATCTGGCAGATCCGGCAAAACCTTGCGGCAAATACCCAAAACCAGCACAAAATTCAAACCATGCAGGGCCCCCATGAGGAATGACAGCAGCCAGCCAGGCAGATGCAGCACGCCAAAGTAATACGGAATATCGAGAACTGGATTAAAGAAGTTCTGAAACCCGCCAGGAGCAAAGTCGATACTCAGTTTGCCGTTGAGCAGAGCATGTACGTTGTAAAGGTGATAGTTGTACAGATCCCAGCTTGCGTCAGTGCCGCGCGTCATGGACCAGACACCGAACAGAAGAGGCATCAGCCATGCCCCACGGATGCACGCTTGAGGAGTATTGAGATCAATGCTGGCAATCCGCTTTGCAAAATCCCGCAAGCTGGAGCGAGTACGGCGCTTACCTTCGGACGGACGCATCATCATTTTTGTTCAGATCTGAAAACCCAGAATTTGGAAAAGAAGAAATTCCACAGCATCGCCATTCCAGTGCCAACCGCGACACCAAGTAATGGTGTCCAGCTACGCACTGGAGCGAAGTGCATCGTTGCGGCATAGGCGGAAAAATTGATCGCACCGCCGAGCATCATGGCCCAGCAATAGCGCCACCATTCCTGCCACAGCGAGCGCGGCACCTGATCGCCATAGTTGAAAGTGATTTTGCGGTTGATCTGCCAAGTCACGAATACGGCAGAGAAAAATGACATCGCTCGCCCCAGGTAGAGCCCTGCGCCGAGCGAAGTGGCCAGATAGAGTACACCCGCGTCAACGACGAATCCGAGTGCCCCCGCCATCGCAAAACGCATGAACTGGCGGCTCAGCACCTTGCGTCGGTCCCTTCTTCCCGGGGCCCTGGAATCGACAGGTAAGCAAAACGCTTGGCCTCGGTCCGGCCGTGGGTGACGGTATCGAGCACGATGCCACACACAAGCATGATGGCACCGAACAAGACCAGTGCCGCGCATAACAGGGCGGTGGGAAGACGCGGGACCAGGCCAGTGGTGAAATAAGTCTCGAAGATCGGAGTCGCCAAGCCGATGGACAAGGCGATGCAGACAAAGAAGGCGATGGAAAAAGCCGGCAGGGGCTTCTCTGTCTTGAACAGCGACAAGATCATGTACAGGATGCGAATGCCGTCCCGGTAGGTATTGAGCTTGCTGACCGAGCCCTCTGGCCGCGCCTTGTAGTTGGTGGGAACTTCCAGGACTGGCATACGTAGCTCCAGCGCATGCACGGTAAGTTCGGTCTCGATCTCGAAACCCATCGAATGCGCCGGAAAGGACTTCACATAGCGGCGGGAAAAGACCCGATAACCGGATAGCATATCCTTGAAAGTCTGGCCGAAAATGACGCCCACGCATTGGGTCAACAGAACATTACCAAAACGGTGGCCCGCACGATACGCGGCATGTTCTTGCGTCTGGCGCATCCCCACGACCATGTCCAGGCAATTATCGGCCAGCAATTTAACCAGCTCTGGCGCTTGCGCGGCATCGTAGGTATCGTCGCCGTCCACCATGACATAGATATCAGCCTCGACATCGGCAAACATCCGGCGGATAACGCTGCCCTTGCCCTGATAGGGTACCTCACGAACGATCGCGCCTGACGCTCGGGCAACTTCGATGGTTCTGTCACGGGAGTTATTGTCAAAAACGTAAATCCGCGCTCCAGGCAAAGCACGTGAGAAATCTTTAATGACAGCTTCAATCGTGGCTTCTTCGTCGTAGCACGGAATGATTACAGCGACATGCGTATAGCGCGGATCAGACATGGTGAGGGAAAGGGGACGCCACTTGGGCTATGGTCGAAATGTGCGAAAGTATAGCGGAGATTGGCATTTGTACTTTGGCGATTTGAATTGACGAATCGTCTACTTCGTATCGCTATCGTTTATCCACCACCGTCAGAGCACGGAATAGAAGACCGCTTCTGGCCGTCAGGAAACCTTAAACTCGAAGCCCCTGATTCGCCTCACGGAATTCAGCTTGCTTGATCAGCTTCCTTCGTTGTGACCCAGATTTTAGGCGCTGAAGAATGACAGACTTTATTGTCAATTTTCAGCAGTCATTGCCAACAAAGGCGGTCCTGACTCAAGACACCCGCATACCTCGTCGCCACCGCGACATCGGATGAAAAGCAGCCGCCCAGATCCATACGCACCAGCCAGCCGTTCACCCGGCGCGAGAGAACGCACGCAAACACGCACTGACCACTGCGGCTGCAGCTACTGCAAACGCTGCCAACAAAACGGTGGCCTGCCAACCGCCGCGCAGTGCGAGGCTCCCCGCGATGGCCGTTCCCCCTGCGCCAGCACCGTAATAGAAGAACAGATACGCAGAATTCAGACCCCCGGAGCGCAAGGGATCAATGGCAACGACGCCAGCCTGATTGGCCACTTACGCGGCAAAACATCCCGCGTCGAAAATGGCCAGCGCCATCAGCGTGGCCGGCACATGATCAAGAACGACGCCCAAGGTGCCCGCCGCAAGTGATGCACAAAGCAGACCGCAGACCATCACGCGGCAATTCCCGAACCGGTCTGCCAGCCTGCCGGCAATCCGCGTCATGGCAAGGCCCGTCAGTCCGGCGAGACTGTAGAGCCCGATGCTCGCGGCATTCAGATGATAGGGGGGCGCGGCCAGACGCACGACCAGGCCCACCCAGATCAGATTGAAAGCAAAAAACCATAGCATCCCGGCGCAGATGCGCAGCCGCAGTTCCCTCGATTGCCGCAGCAGGGATGGCAGCGCACGCAACGTCGAAAAGTATCCGATGTGACCAACTGGCCGCTGTGCCGACAGCAGCGGGAAAACGCAAAGACCGCACACGGCCGTCAAGGCCGCCAATACCAGCAGCGC
>NZ_DBIC01000066.1:15470-17279 GCF_002296545.1 Herbaspirillum sp. UBA812
ATACCAGCAGCGCACCGCGCCAGCCAAGCCACTGCACGAGCAAGCCGCCGATGAATCGGCTCAGCAATATCCCTGCGGAGATGCCAGCGGAAATCGCCGCCATGCTCAGTGCGCGGCGAGATGCATCGGCCAGCTTGCCGACAATGGCGCTGCTTTGCGCTGCCACCGTGGTGGTGGCACCGATGAGAACGAAACATCCAATCAGGGCATCCGGGCTTGCTGCCCGCGCAGCAAGCGCTAGAGACAGTGCCAGCGCAAGGAACTGCCCGGGAATCAGGATGCGCGGACTCAGCCTGTCCACCAATGGCACCAGCAGCACCAGGCCAATCAGATAGCCGGCAATGGCGCCGGATATCACCGTGGTCAGCGACGCCACCTCCACGCCGAAATCAGCGGCAATCTCAGGCAGCGCCGGTTGCATCGCATAGTTGCTCGCAATGGCGCTGCCCGCTGCGACCGCGAGCATGAAGAGCGCGCGCCCCGCAAGACGACAATCCTGTCCGGCGCACGTCGTCACTTGGCCGCCCTGACGGCGATGGCCTCCACCTCCACCAGAATCGCATCGTCGACGAACGGCAATGCATGCACCAGGGAGAACGCCGGCCGGATATCCCCGTAGACCTCGCCATGGGCACGGGCTGCGTCTTGCCAGTGCGCAAAGTCCGCAACAACCAGCCGGCTCTGCGCCACATCCGACAGCGCAAAGCCGTGCTCAGTGAGCACCTTCTCGATGGTGGCCAGCGCCTCCTTCGTCTGCGTGTAGGCATCCGGGCCTTGTCCGGCCGTGCCTGAAATGAAGATCGTATCGTTCACGATCACCGCCCGGGAGTAGCCGACCTTGGACTCCCAGGGAGAGCCGGTGCTGACAAGTTGACGCATGTGGACTTTCCTTTCATGTGATTTTTAACTACTTGAGTAGTAGTTATATGAATCGTATACTACTGCAGTAGTTAGTCAATCCCTGCAAAGAGAAAAATGAGTCGCGCATGACCACAGAAAACGAATTGATCGCTTCCATGACCCGGCTGGGATTCACCCAGTACGAGGCCCAGGCTTATACCGCATTGGTGGGTCAGGCCGCGCTCACCGGAGCCGAGGTGAGCCGACGGGCGTCGATGCCGCCCTCCAAGGTTTACGAAACGCTGGCCCGTCTGGAATCAAGGGGCGCGGTACTGGTGAATCGATCCGAGCCTGTGCGTTACAGTGCCGTGCCGCATGCGGCTTTGCTGGAAGAGCTGCGCACCCGCTTCGAGGCTGACCTGGAAGCGGCGGCATCGGCGCTGGATCAACTACCGGTGGAAGAAGAAGCCGGACTGGTCTGGTCGCTGAGCGGAAGGAAAGTGATCGTGCAGGCCTTTGCGCGCGCGATTTCAGGCGCGCAACACACCCTGTTTGCGGGGATCTGGGATGAAGAGCTCGACGAGCTCGGACCGCTGCTGGAAGAAGCCAGTGCGCGCGGTATCGAGACCCATGTCGCGATTTATGGCGACCGCACGCTGGACGGCCCTCACACCTACGACCTGGCCGAATGCGGTGCGAGTGCCAGGCTGCGGCTATCCGGCCGCCGCCTGGCCGTGGTGGTGGCCGATGATGCAGCGGCCGTGGTGGCGGAGCTGGGTGACTCCACCGCGGATCAGGCGACCCTGACTACCAATCCGGTCATCGCGCTGCTGGCCGTGGAATACATCAAAGCCGATGTCAGCGGTCGGCTGATGATCAATGCGATGTCGCCGGCGACCTACAAAAAATTGCTGGCCACGCCGGCAATGCGCGCAATGCTTGCACCTGTCGATCCGAGAGACTGAAACG
>NZ_DBIC01000003.1:0-14628 GCF_002296545.1 Herbaspirillum sp. UBA812
CCGTCCAGCAGGACGACGAAGAAGCACAGCGCGAAGATCAGCCATTGATAGCGCGAGAAGGGTTCGCGGTTGATGAACGCCTGGACGTCCAGGGCAGGGGTTTCTGGTCTCATGTCTCTCTCTTCTGGATATTGGGGGGTACGGCTGTTTTATTTTTTGTGCGAAAAGTATAAAACAATGCAGAAGTTATTTGTGCGGTCAGTGCGCATATGTGCGGTTAGCGAACACAATCGTGTTTTGTGAAAGAAAACACAAAGGCCCCCGCCCGTCGGGCTGGCGCGGGCAGGGGGGATGGCAGCGGTGAAGGAAACTGTCCGAAAACCCAAGCCAGCCATGGGCGCTGGCGTCAGGCGGTTCTGCTCAGGGGGTGCGGATATGATCGATCAGGGCGATGGTGGCTTCATCGGGGGGCGGCGTGAGCAGGCTGACGATGACCATGGCAGCCATCCCGACCGGGACGCCGAAGATGCCGGCCGAGATCGGCGCGATGTGGAACCATTGCCCGGCGGCACTGCCGCCGAAGGCGGGGTTGGTGTGCAGCATGTAATACACGCACATCAGGAAGCCGCAGACGATGCCGGCAATCGCGCCGGCCTGGTTGGCGCGCTTCCAGAACACACCCAGTACCAGCGCCGGGAACAGCGTGGAGGCCGCCAGCGAGAAGGCCGCACCGACCATGGAGAGGATGTCGCCCGGTTTCAATGAAGCGGCGTAGGCCGCCAGCAGCGCCACCACCAGCAACAGCAGCTTGGAAATGGTCACGCGTTTTTGCGTCGAGGCGCTGGGGTCGACCACCTTGTAATACACGTCATGCGAGAGCGCGTTGGAGATGGTCAGCAGCAGTCCATCCGCAGTGGAGAGTGCTGCGGCCAGCCCGCCTGCTGCCACCAGTCCGGAGACGAAATACGGCAGGCCGGCGATCTCGGGCATGGCCAGCACGATGATGTCGCCATCCATGGAAATCTCGCCCAGTTGCACCAGGCCATCGCGATTGAGATCGTTGATGGAGACCAGTGGATTGAGCTTGTCCATGTTGGCCCAGTAATACACCCAGTCCGGCAGATGGCTGTAGCTGCTGCCCACCAGCGAAGTGTAGATGTCGTATTTCACCAGTACCGTGAGCGCCGGTACGGTAAGGTAGATCAGCATGATGAAGAACAGCGTCCAGAACACCGAACTGCGCGCGCCCGCCACGGTGGGCGTGGTGTAGTAGCGCATGAGGATGTGCGGCAGCGCCGCCGTACCGAGCATCAGGCAGAACACCAGCGCCAGGAAATTGTTGCGTTTGATGTCCGAGCTTTGCTGGTCGCGACCGGGGAAGGGTTCGGTCTGCGAGACCGGTGGCTGCGAACGTGCCAAGTTGGCCGCGCGTGCTTCGGTCCATTTGCGCTCAGCCTCTTCGGGCGACTTGGGATAGGACGACAGCGCACGGCTGGCGGCCTTGATGTCGGCCAGCGACGCGTGGGTATCACGCCGTACCTGGTCGGCCTGATTTTGCGCTTCGACCCGCCCATCGAGCCAGGATTGCGGCAGGCCCTTGAGCTTGCGGTCGTAGTCATCGGCGCGCGCCTGGAAGATCTTGCGCACTTCCTTTTCCTTCGGATCGTCTTCCAGCTTGTGTTCCAGCGCCGAAAGCTTGGGCAGCACCGCGCCATAGGCCACCGGCGGCACGGGTACCGTCGCATGCTTGGCCGAGAGCCAGATCACCGGAATCAGGTAGGCGAACAGGATGATGATGTATTGCGCCACCTGGGTCCAGGTGATGGCGCGCATGCCGCCCAGGAAGGAGCACACCAGGATGCTGGCCAGCCCGAGGAAGATGCCGATGGAAAAATCGATGCCGGTGAAGCGCGAAGTGATCAGCCCCACGCCATAGATCTGCGCCACCACATAGGTGAAGGAGATCAGGATGGTGGCCGCCACGGCCAGGATGCGGATCACGTTGACCCCGTGGCTGCCGGGTTTGCCCGGATAGCGCGCGGCCAGGAAATCGGCGATGGTGTATTGCCCGAACTTGCGCAGGTAGGGCGCGATCAGCAGGGCCACCAGGACGTAGCCGCCGGTCCAGCCGAGGATGTAGGCCAGTCCGTCGAAGCCCTGCAGGTAGAGGCCGCCGGCCAGGCTGATGAAGGTCGCCGCCGAGATCCAGTCAGCGGCCGTGGCCATGCCGTTGAAGAGCGGCGGTACGCGCCGTCCGGCGACGTAGTATTCGGGCACGTCGGAGGTGCGGCAGACCACGCCGATGCCGGCATACAGGCCGATGGTGACGAACAGGAACAGGTAGCCGATCCACGAGCGCGGCATGCCCTCGCGCTCCAGGATGGCCAGCACGCACAGGAAGATGATGAAGCCCAGCGTGTAGAAACCATAGTAGCGGCACAGCCGCCGGAAGAAGTCCTTGTTACTCTCCATGCCAGTGCTCGCCTTGTTCACGTCGGACCAGTTGTTCGATG
Organism: Herbaspirillum sp. UBA812; assembly: GCF_002296545.1. Taxonomy (NCBI): domain Bacteria; kingdom Pseudomonadati; phylum Pseudomonadota; class Betaproteobacteria; order Burkholderiales; family Oxalobacteraceae; genus Herbaspirillum; species Herbaspirillum sp. UBA812. The sequence continues at coordinate 2,454 of NZ_DBIC01000003.1, forward strand.
CGGCGCATGCGGCGCACGTAGAGGACCACGATGGCCAGGTAGATCAGCATCATGCCCTGCGCGGCCATGTAGAAGGAGACCGGCCAGCCGAACAGGTGGACCCGGTCCAGTTCGCGTGCGAAGTAGATGAAGAAGAACGTGGCGGCGAACCACAGCGCCAGCAGCCAGGCCGTCATGCGGCGGGTGCGGTGCCATTGGTTGCCGGGATCCGGGGGAGGCGTGCCGTGGTCCATGTCAGGTGATGTCGTCGAAGAAGGGCGTGCGCGGCATCATGCGAAAGCTCACGCGAAAGAGGCTGCCCGGATATTTGGGATCGCTGCTGCGCGGATTGTGGGTGATCTCGACGATCGCCTCGTGCTGCTGCGCGATCTCGCGCACGATGGCCAGGCCCAGGCCCGAGCCCGGCTGGTCCGGCGCGGCATTGCGATAGAAGCGCTCGAAGACGCGCTCGCGGACCTCGGCCGGGATGCCGGGTCCGTTGTCGGTCACGGTGATGATGATCTGGCTGCGCTTCTTCTCCAGTCCCACCGTGACCTTGCCGCCCTCCGACGTATAGCGCAGGGCATTGTCGATCAGGTTCATCAGCAAGCCCATCAGCTGCGCCTCATTGCCGTTGACCATGGCGCTCTCCAGCGTGGTCTCCAGCCCCAGGTCGATGCCCTTCTTGAGCGCCAGCCCGGCCAGTTCCTCCAGCACCATGGCGGCCACCGCCAGCAGGTCCACCGGGGCGCGCGGGAAGGCACTGCTGTTGGAGGCTTCGGCCTGCGAGAGCAGCAGCAGCTTGTTGGTCAGGTCAGTCATGCTGCGGCTGCCTTCCTGCAAGGAGGCCAGCACCTGTTTCACCCGCGCCGGATCGTCCAGCTGGCGCGCGAACTGGATCTGCGAATCGATCACTGCCAGGGGCGTGCGCAACTGGTGCGCGGCATCCGCCACGAAGCGCTTCTGTACCGTCACCTGCGCATTGAGGCGGAAGATGTACTGGTTGATGGCCTCCACGATGGGCCGCAATTCTTGCTGCAGGCCGCCAGCACGTAGCGGCGTGAGCGAATCCGGCTCGCGCGTGGCCAGCTCATCCTTGAGCGCCAGCAGCGGCCGCAACTCCATCGTCAGGCCCAGCACCACCAGGCTGATGGCCAGCAGCAGCAGCACGATCTGGCGCCGCAAGGAGGCGTGCCACTGGTCGTCGATCATTTCCTGCCGTCCCTGCATGGTCTGGCCCACCGAGACCGCCACCATGCGCAGCGTGCCTTCGTCGAACAGCGCGCGGATGTAGCTGACCACGCGCAGCGGCTTGCCCTCGAAGGTGGTCGTGGTATAGACCGGATAGAGCGCCGCAAAGTCAGGCTCGGCGGGGAAGTCGGGGCGTCCGGCCAGCAGCGTCTCGTCATCCATCCGCACCTGGTAATACACCGCATCCTGTGCCGGGGAGGCGAACAGTTCCAGCGCTGCAGGCGGGATCGAGACCACCGGTGCGCCATCGTTCCAGCCGACCTGGCCGGCCATCATGCGGGCCGAGGCCAGCAGCGCGCGGTCCTGTACCAGGGTGGCGCTGGAGACGGCATTGTCATACGCGTCGCCCGTAGACAGGCCCACATAGACCGCCATCGGGATCAGCAGCCACCACAGCAGCCGCAGGCGCAGGCTGTCAATCATCTTTCTGTTTGAGCAGATAGCCCAGGCCGCGCAGGGTCATGATGGCTGCGCTGGAGTGTTCCAGTTTCTTGCGCAGGCGCGAGATGTAGATTTCGATGGCGTCCGCGCTCGGTTCTTCGGAGAGGCTGAAGACCCCCTTCATCAACGCGGTCTTGGAAACCGTCTTGCCTTGCTTCAACATCAGCACTTCGAGCACGTCATGCTCGCGCGCCGGGAGCGCCAGCGTCACGCCGGCCACCGCAAACTGGCGCGTATTGCTGTCATACACCAGGTCGCCGCAGTGGATCTCGGCGGCCTTGTCGGGCGTCTGGCGGCGCACCAGCACCTTGATGCGGGCCACCAGTTCGCGGATCTCGAAGGGCTTGACCAGGTAGTCATCGGCCCCGGCACCGAGGCATTCAACCTTTTCATCGATGGAGCCGCTGGCGGTGAGGATCATCACCGGCACGCCGTTGTGGCGCTCGCGCAGGCGGCGCAGCACGTTCTTGCCGTGCAGCTTGGGCAGCATCAGGTCCAGCAGGACGACGTCGTAATTCTCGTCGCGCAGGACCTGGTCGGCGATCTCGCCATCGGCGGCGATATCGACCTTGAACTTGTGTTCCTTGAGGATCTGCTCCAGCCAGTGGGCGAGCTGGGGATTGTCTTCGATCAGGAGCAATTTCATGCGATGGTCTCGTGTTTCTTGAGGTTCTTTTTTGTTGCGCTGCAAAGCAGAAAGCCGGAATTTGGAAAGCTGGATGAAGGTTTCGGCTTCTTAGAATAGGCCCGCAGTCTACAAGAGATGGCGACAGACCATCCAACCAAAATGTGGAGACAATCATAATGCGTCACGACCTTCGCGTGTTCCCGCCCCTCGGAACGCCTGCCCTGCGCCGCCGCCTGCGGACCCTGGGCGCCACCGCCATCGCTGCCTGCGCCCTGGGCCTGGCGGCCCCGCAAGCCCATGCCGCCGACAAGATCATCATCATGGTCGGTGGCATCAACAAGCTCATCTATCTGCCGCCCAAGCTGGCCGAAAGCCTGGGCTACTTCAAGGAAGAAGGCCTGGACGTGGAGCTGCAGTCGCAGCCGGCCGGGGTCGATGCCGAGAATGAACTGCTGGCCGGGGCCGTGCAGGCCGTGGTCGGCTACTACGATCACTCCATCGACCTGCAGAGCAAGGGCAAGGAAGTCACTTCCATCACCCAACTGCTGCTGGTGCCGGGCGGCATGGAGATGGTGCGCGCCGACCTCGCCGACAGCGTACGCAGCATGGCCGATCTCAAGGGCAAGACCCTGGGCGTGACCGGGCTGGGCTCGTCCTCCAGCTTCCTGGCGCAATACCTGGCCAGCCGCGCCGGTCTCAAGGCTGGCGACTACTCGATCCTGCCGGTCGGTGCCGGCAATACCCTGATCGCCGCCATGAAGCAGAAGCGCGTGGACGTGGCCTGGACCACCGAGCCGACCACCTCCATCCTGCTGGCCTCCGGTGCGGCCAAGGTGCTGGTCGACATGAGCAGCGTTGACGGCACCAAGGCCGCGCTGGGCGGCCTCTATCCGGCGTCCAGCCTGTACGTGCATCGCTCCTGGATGATGAGCCACAAGGCGGAATCGCAGAAGCTGGCGCGTGCCTTCGTCAAGACGCTCAAATACATCCAGACCCATTCGGCCGAAGAAGTGGCCGACAAGATGCCCAAGGACTATTACGGCGGCAACAAGGCCATCTACGTGCAGGCGCTCAAGGCCTCGCTGCCCATGTATTCGCCCGATGGCAAGATGCCTGCGGGCGGGCCGGAACAGGTGTTGAAGGTGATGGCCGGTTTCAATCCCAACATCAAGGGCAAGAACATCGACCTCTCCAAGACCTATACCAACGAGTTTGTCGACGCGGTAAAGTGAATTTTGCCCGTTATATGAAGGCACCGTAGAATCCACGGGCTTTCGCACTGATTTCCTGGAGCTGACGTGAACAAAAATCTCCGCCGTGGCCTGCTCTCGCTGGCCGTTGCCGGCACCATGCTGGCCGCATTGCCGATCCACGCTGTGGCTGCCGCCAAGGTCACCATCATGGTGGGCGGCATCAACAAGATGGTCTATCTGCCCGCCAAGCTGGCCGAGCAACTGGGCTACTTCAAGGAAGAGGGCCTGGACGTGGAGCTGCAGTCGCAGCCGGCCGGGGTCGATGCCGAGAATGAACTGCTGGCCGGCGCGGTGCAGGCCGTTGTCGGTTTCTATGATCATTCCATCGACCTGCAGACCAAGGGCAAGGAAATCACCGCCATCACCATCCTGGGCCAGGTGCCCGGCGAAGTGGAGCTGGTCTCCACCAAGGCTGCGCCGCACTTCCAGAGCATGGCCGATGCCAAGGGCAAGACCCTGGGCGTGACCGGGCTGGGCTCGTCCACCAACTTCCTGACCCAATACCTGGCCTCGCGCCACGGCATCACCTCCAAGCAGTTCTCGGTGCTGCCGGTGGGCGCGGACAATACCTTCATCGCCGCCATGAAGCAGGGCCGCATCGATGCCGGCATGACCACCGAACCGACCGCGTCGCTGCTGCTCAAGACCGGCGACGCCCAGGTGCTGGTGGACATGCGCACCGTGGAGGGAACGGTCAAGGCACTCGGCGGGCTGTACCCGGCCTCCAGCGTGTATGTACAGCGCAGCTGGCTCAACAGCCACAAGGAGGAAGCGCAGAAGCTGGCGCGTGCCTTCGTGAAAACGCTCAAGTTCATCAACACGCACACCGCCGAGCAGATCGCCGAGAAGATGCCCAAGGACTACTACGGCAGCAACAAGGCGCTGTACATACAGGCCCTGAACAATTCGCTGCCCATGTATTCGCCGGACGGCAAGATGCCCAAGGGCGGGCCGGAGACCGTGCTGGCCGTGCTGTCCGGGTTCAATCCCAACGTCAAGGGCAAGCATGTGGACTTGTCCAAGACCTATACGGATGAATTCGTCAACGCCGTGAAATGAGGCGGCGACTGGCTGCTGGCCAGTCTCGCTGAAAACTATATAAACGATATACGCCATGATGCGCTCCGGCGCGTCAGGGGCGCGCTCAGCCCGAATTCAACCCCAAGCCACGAAAGAGCCCCACGATGAACGCCATCAACCAGCAGGCCTTCACCCCCGCCGGCCAGGCCGCCCAGGCTACGCCGGCCATTGAATTGCGCAACGTGAGCTGCCGCTTCATCACGGCCGACGGCCGGGCGACGGTGGCCCTGCGCGATTTTTCCATGAGCGTGGCGCGCGGCGAATTCGTGGCCGTGGTCGGCCCGACCGGCTGTGGCAAGTCGACCACGCTTTCGCTCATTACCGGCCTGCTCAAGCCGACCCTGGGCGAGGTCCGGGTGATGGGGCAGCCGGTCAACGGCATCGATCCGCGCATCGGTTTCGTGTTCCAGAACGATGCGGTCTTTCCCTGGCGCAGCGTGCGCGACAACGTGGCGGCCGGCCCCATGTTCCGTGGCCAGTCCAAGGAGCAGGCCCATGCGCTGGCCGATGAATGGATCCGCCGCGTGGGCCTCGACAAATTCGGCGACCACTATCCGCACCAACTCTCCGGCGGCATGCGCAAGCGCGTGGCGCTGGCCCAGACCTTCATCAACAGCCCCGAGATTTTGCTGATGGACGAACCCTTTTCCGCACTGGACATGCAGACCCGCACCCTGATGCAAGATGAACTGCTGCGCCTGTGGTCGGCCCATTCGGGTTCGGTGGTGTTCGTCACCCATGACCTAGAGGAAGCCATTGCGCTGGCCGACAAGGTCTATGTGCTCACCGCCCGCCCGGCTACCTTGAAGAGCGTCTATCCGATCGACCTGCCGCGTCCGCGCGTGATGGAGGAGGTGCGCTACGAGCAGCGCTTCATCGATATCTCGCGGCGCATCTGGGCCGATCTGCGTGAAGAAGTTCACATCGCTTAAGCGCTTGCATCAGCCGGAGCGCCTTCGATACGCCGCTGCGCGGCTACTCAGGTCGAACGGTCAGCGGATGCATCATTGAACTCCGTTCGCTCTGAGTAGCCGCACAGCGGCGTATCGAAGAGCGCGCACGGAACTCAACTTTTTTCTGAAGAGCAGGGGAGCAACATGACACAAGCACAAGCACAAGCCAGCCACAGCGCCGCGACGATGGACATCGCCGCCGTCGAAGCCGAGGCACAGCGCAAGATCCGCGCGCGAAAACAACTGGTCATCGGCCTGCGCATCGCTATCCTGGTGATCGTGCTGGGCGGCTGGGAAGGCGGCGCGCGGCTCGGCTGGATCGATCCCTTCTTCTTCTCGCAGCCGTCGGCCATCGTGGCGCAGATCGTCGAGTGGATGGTCGAGGGCACCTCGCAAGGCCCGCTCTGGACGCAGGTTCTGGTGACATTGGAAGAAACCGTGCTGGGCTTCCTGATCGGTTCGGTGGCCGGGGTCATCGCCGGCATCATCCTCGGGCGCAACAAGCTGCTCTCGGACGTCTTCAGCCTCTACATCCAGATCGCCAATTCGATTCCGCGCGTGGTGCTGGGCTCGATCTTCGTCATCGCCTTCGGCCTGGGCATGGCCTCCAAGGTGGCGCTGGCGGTGGTGATGGTGTTCTTCGTGGTGTTTGCCAATGCCTTCCAGGGCGTGCGGGAAGCCGACCGCTACATGATCGCCAACGCCCAGATCCTCGGCGCCTCGCCACGCCAGGTGACCATGGCGGTGGTGATCCCGTCGGCACTGTCGTGGATCCTGGCCAGCCTGCACGTGAGCTTCGGGTTTGCGCTGGTCGGTGCGGTGGTCGGGGAGTTCCTCGGTTCCAAGCAGGGCATCGGCCTGCTGATCTCCACCGCCCAGGGCGCCTTCAATGCCAGCGGCGTGTTCGCGGCCATGATCGTGCTGGCCGTGGTGGCGCTGGCGGCGGACTGGCTGCTGCATGCGCTGGAACGGCGCTTGCTGAAGTGGCGCCCGCAGGCCTTCTGATGAGAAATGCCTGAGGGCGTAAAATGACGCGGAAATGGTCGGGGACACGGCAGCGTGTCCCCGCCGTGTTTTGATCCGCGCGTTTCCACTTCCTTTCCGTCATGTCAGCCAACCAGCCGCCTCGCCCGAGTGACACCGCTGCATCTGCCTCACCCTCCCTCAACGATCCCGTGACCCAGCGCGCGCTGCTGTGGATCGTCGCTTCCGGCTTCTTCATGCAGACGCTGGACACCACCATCGTCAACACCGCCTTGCCCGCCATGGCGCGCAGCCTGGGCGAGCCGGTGCTGAACATGCACCCGGTGGTGGTGGCCTATACCTTGACGATGGCTTCGCTCACGCCAGCCTCGGGCTGGCTGGCCGACCGCTTCGGCACGCGCCGCGTGTATTTCGCGGCGATCCTGCTGTTCGCGCTGGGTTCGGTGCTGTGCGCCATGGCACCGACCCTGCCGCTGTTGCTGGCCGCTCGCGTGATACAGGGATTGGGCGGCTCCATGCTGCTGCCGGTCGGTCGCCTGGCCGTGCTGCGGGCAGTGCCGGGCGCGCAATACATCGCGGCACTGGCCTCGATCTCGATTGCCGGGCAGCTCGGTCCGGTGGTCGGTCCTGTACTGGGCGGGTGGCTGGTAGAAAGCCTGTCCTGGCACTGGATCTTCCTGATCAACCTTCCGGTAGGTGTACTGGGGATGGGGGCCGTACTGTACTTCCTGCCCGATGACAGCCTTACCGGTACACCTCGCTTCGATCTGTTCGGCTGCGCCTTGCTGTCCGCCTGCATGGTGGCCTTCTCGCTGGCGCTGGACGTGCCTTTCGATACCCACCGTACTGGTTGGAGTTTGGGACTGTTCGCTCTGGCAGCACTGACTGTACTGGTCTACTGGCGCCATGCGTCCGTTCATCCGCGTCCACTGTTCCGGCTCGGTTTGTTCGGGGAACCCAATTTCAGCATCGGACTGGCAGGTAACCTGGTCTGCCGTATCGGTTCATCGGCAGTGCCGTTCCTGTTGCCGCTGCTGTTGCAGGTACGGCTGGGCTATTCACCGCTGCATGCGGGCATGCTGCTGCTGCCGGCCGCCATTGCGGGCACCATTGCCAAACCGTGGATCGCGCCGCTGGTCAAGCGCTTTGGCTATGACCGCTTCCTGTTGATCAATACCGCCATCGTCGGGATCTCCATCGTATCGTTCGCGCTGATTACGCCGGGTTGGCCGCTGGCCGCGTCCATCGTGCAACTGGCGGTATTCGGCGCCTCCAATTCCATGCAGTTCGCGGCCATGAACAGCGTGACCCTGAAGGGCTTGCGCAAGGAAGATGCGGGCAGCGGCAACAGTCTTTTCTCGATGGTGCAGATGCTGGCCATCGGCCTGGGCGTGACCATCGGCGGGACCATGGTCAATGCCTTCAAGAGCGAGGCGGGTGTGGCCACCAATGCCAGCTTCCAGATCACCTTCGTGATCGTCGGGCTCATCACCCTGGTCTCGGCCTGGGTGTTCCGCAAGATGGATCCGCGTTACTTCAGTTGAGCGCGGCTCAGGTTTCGCTCCACTGGCGCAGGAGGTTGTGATAGCAGCCTACCAGCGTGCGCCGTGCGAGTGCATCGGCGTCGGTCTGGTTCAGGCGCTGGATGGCATTGTCCATGTCGAACAGCATCTGGCGCTGGCCATCGTCGCGCACCAGGCTCTGCACCCAGAAGAAGCAGCCTACGCGCACGCCGCGCGTGACCGGGGTGACGGTGTGCAGGCTGGTGGCCGGATAGAGCACCATGTCGCCCGCCGCCAGCTTGACGCTGTGCATGCCGTAGCTGTCATCGATCTGCAGTTCACCGCCGTCGTAGTCTTCCGGATCGGCCAGAAACAGCGTGGCCGAGACATCGGTACGCAGCTTGCGTCCGCTGTGCGGATGGATGCGCACGCTGCCATCGACGTGGGCACCGAAGGTCATGCCCTCGCCATAGCGATTGAACATGGGGGGATAGATCAGATTGGGCAGCGCCGCGCTGATGAAGCGCGGGTGCCGCTCCAGCGCGGAGACGATGATGCGCTGGCATTGCAGGGCGACGTCGGACTGCTCGTCGATCTGCTGGTTGTATTTCACGGGCGCGCCCTGGTAGCCCGCCGTCACGCGCCCATCCACCCAGGCCGGTCCTGCGTTGTCCAGCAGGCTGCGCACGGTCTGCAGGGCTTGCGGGTCCAGCAGCTGGGGGATGGTGATGAGCATGGGCGCGTCCTCTTTCCTTACATGCGATAGGTCAGCGACAGCAGGGCGGTACGGCCCGAACCCGGGACCGAACGGCCGCCGTCGGATTGGATCAGCGCATCGTAATACATCTTGTCGGTCAGGTTGTAGAGGTTCAGGCGGATGTCGTAGGCCTTGGTGGTGTAGGCCAGCATCGCGTCGTAACGCGTGTAGCCGCCGACCTGCACCGTGTTGGTGGCATTGGCATAGCGCTGCGACATGTAGGTTGCGCCGCCACCGATCTGCCAGTGCGGAGCGACGTCATACGTGGTCCACGTGGTGAAGGTGTGCTTGGGCGTGTTGACCGGGATCTTGCCGACCGAGGTATCGGCCACGGCACCGCCGACCACCTTGGCATCCAGGTAGGTGTAGTTGGCGGCGATCTGCCAGTCGCGGGTGATGCGGCCGGTCGCGCCCGCACGCGCGCCGTTCACGCGCACCGTGCCGGCCAGTTCGTAGACGCCGGTGGCGACCTGGCTGCGGGCGTTTTCCTTGGTGATCTGGAAGCCTGCGGCGGTCAGCGCCAGGCCTTCGGCTACGTCCCACTTGCCGCCCACTTCGTAGGAGCGGTTCTTTTCCGGGTCGAGGTTCTGCTGGCCGGTGGTGCCGGTCAGCTGTTCCAGCGAGGGATTGAAGGACGTGCCGTAGGAAACGTAATACGACTGCGCCGCGCTGGGCTGCCAGATCGCACCCGAACGCACGCTCACGAAGTTCACGCTCTGCTGCGCATAGCCCAGTGCGGTGGAGCCGGCGGTATTGCCCGAGTTGATCGAGTTGCTGATGCTGGCCACGTAGCGGTCATAGCGCAGTCCGCCGACCAGTTTGAATTGCGGTACCAGCTCGATGGTGTCGCCGACATAGGCGGCGATGGTGTTGGCACTGCCGCCGGCACGGTTGCCTGCGGTATCGGCCACGCTGCTGCCGGCGGCGCTGTAGGAAGGATTGACCAGGCTCACGCAATCCATGTAGCCGGTGGTGGCTCCGCTTGCGTTGAGCGAGCGGCCATTGCAGCTGCCGTTGCGGTAGTAGTTCTGGTTATCGTAACCGTCGTGACCAACTTCCACGCCCACCAGCGCATCGTGCTTGACGCTGCCGGTGCTGAACTTGGCGGCCAGTTCGGTCTGGTTGAAGATGGAGTAGTCGTTGATGTTGCGGTCATGGCTCTGACCGCGCACGAACAGGCTCGACAGGGGCAGACTGCTGGCCGCATTGGTGAGCGCCGTGAAGCCGCTGGACGAGACCGTGCCGATGGTATTGGGCGCGGTTTCCACGGCATTGGTGTGCACGTAGTTGAACTGGGTCTGGTTGCGCAGGGTGACGTCGGGCGCGATCTTGTGCTTGATGCCGGCATTGAACGCGGCCACGTCCTGGATGGTGCGGTCGCTGTTCAAGCCATAGGCGGTGTTGCGGTCGACGTTGACGGGATGGCCGTTGAGCGGCGGCAGGCCGTAATCGGGCTGGTCCTGGTTGTGCTGCAGCAGGGCCGAGAGCGTGATTTCAGTGGAGGTGCCGATACCCCAGACATAGGAACCGGCCAGGCCGAAGTCCTGCACATCGGTCTGGTTGCGCGTGCTGGCCGCGCCGTTCTGGGCCATGGCTTCGATGCGCAGGGCCGAGGTGTCCGACAGCGGGCGGTTGACGTCCACCGTGCTGCGCACCAGGCCATTGGTGGTCACCGAGCCGGTGATCTCGGTGGCGGCCTTGAGGTTGGCTTTCTTGCTGACCTGGTTGATGATGCCGCCGGTCGAGCCGCGGCCGAAGAGCATCGAGGAGGGGCCCATCAGGACTTCCACTTCTTCGATGGCGAAGGTGTCACGGTAGTACTGGCCGCGATCGCGGAAACCGTCGAGATAGATGTCGGTACGCGCCGAGAAACCGTTGAGGTTGATGTTGTTGCCGATCTGCCCGCCTTCGGCACCGCCCAGCGTGATGCCGGAAACGTTGCGCAGCGCATCGGCCAGCGAACTGACGCCCTGCGATTGCATCTGCGCCTTGTTGACCACCGTCACCGATTGCGGCACGTCGTGCAGGTCGGCCGGCAGCTTGGTGATGGCCGTGCCGGTGCTGGCGAAATCATCGCGGCGGCCTTCCACCGTCACCGGGGCCAGCTGGCTGCCGGTGGCTGTGGTGGCGGTCGTGCTGGTAGCGGGAGAGGCCTGCTGCGCGTGGGCGGAGAGGGGAGCGGCAAACGTGGCCACCAATGCGGCGGCGATCGGCGTGAGACGGTTCATGTTCTTCTTGTCGGTGAAGTGGAGTAGGAAACGATGAGCCGATCCTGCTCGCGCAGGACCGGCTCGAATGGCTGGCTACTCCGTCCTTCAATGGCAACAAGGAAGTCCGTTTGGCTGGCTGATGACCAGTGTTCTTTTTTTACATGCTAATGATCGGGATTCTCATTCGCATGGCTGGCAAGATTAAGGTGGAAGTCTGACAAATCGCTGTCATGAAGCTGACGCTGAACTGAGTGTGACGAAAAAGAAACACTCTTTACATGTCGCCGCCCGCCTGGGGGATCGCCTGATTTGCAGCATTGCCTGGGCTGCAATACGATGCAGCGGTTACGCAGATGTTTTGCGCCGTTTTTCTCTACCGAAGTCCCCTATGAATGTTCTGCTGGTCGAAGACGACCCGGTACTCACCGACGGTCTGTCGCGGGTCCTCAACTCGCACGGTTTTACCGTGCATACCGTCAACAACGGCAACGATGCGCTGTCGCAGCGTTTCAACGCGGCCGTGCTGGTGCTCGACATCGGCCTGCCCGGCATCGACGGTTTCGAAGTCCTGCGCCGCATGCGCGCCAATGGCAACAACACCCCGGTGCTGCTGCTGACCGCACGCGACACCATCCCCGACCGCGTGCATGGCCTGGAGCTGGGTGCCGATGACTACCTGGTCAAGCCTTTCGCCACCCCCGAACTGGTGGCGCGCATCAAGGCGCTGATCCGCCGCAGTGCGCCGCAGCCGGCACAGCTGACCGTGGGCGGGCTGTCGCTGGACAACGCTACCAAGCGCGCCGACATCGACGGCCGCAAGATCGAACTGTCGCTGCGTGAATGGACGGTGCTGGAATACCTGATGCAACACGCTTCGCGCGTGGTCTCCAAGCAGCAGATCATCGATGCCGTCCTGCCCTGGGGCGAGGATTTCACGATCAATGCGGTCGAGGTGTATGTCTCGCGCATCCGTCTGAAGATCGCGGATTCGGGCGTGGTCATCCGTACCATCCGCGGCTTCGGCTACATGCTCGAAAAGAGCGAGAACTGAGCCGGCAGGCCGCGTCATGACGGTCATCGACCAGCAGCCGGCCGCCACTGCGGCCAACACGAACAACTCGGCCGATGCTATCCCGC
>NZ_DBIC01000101.1:0-185 GCF_002296545.1 Herbaspirillum sp. UBA812
GTCGGAGATATCCATGACCACGCCCATGTCGTGTTCGATCAGGACGATGGTGGTGCCGAACTGATCGTTGACGTCGAGGATGAAGCGGCACATGTCCTGTTTTTCTTCCACGTTCATGCCGGCCATGGGTTCGTCCAGCAGCAGCATGTGCGGCTCGGCCGCCAGTGCGCGCGCCAGTTCCACGC
>NZ_DBIC01000101.1:471-863 GCF_002296545.1 Herbaspirillum sp. UBA812
TGCGCGCGCCAGTTCCACGCGCTTTTGCAGGCCGTACGGCAGGCGTCCCACCGGGGTTTTGCGGATGTGCTGAATTTCAAGGAAATCGATCACTTCTTCGACTTTCCGCCGATGTTCGATTTCCTCGTTGCGGGCCGCGCCCCACCACAGCGCATTGGAAAACAGTCCCGAGCGCATCTTGGTGTTGCGGCCCGTCATGATGTTGTCCAGCACGGTCATGCCCTTGAAGAGCGCGATGTTCTGGAAGGTACGAGCAATGCCCTGGCGCGCGATGCTGCTGGGATGCATGCCCAGGCGCGGCTGACCGCGATAGAGAATGCTGCCCTTCTGCGGATGGTAGACGCCGTTGATGACGTTGATCATCGAGCTCTTGCCGGCGCCGTTGGGGCCGA
>NZ_DBIC01000101.1:1151-19806 GCF_002296545.1 Herbaspirillum sp. UBA812
GTGGTCTTGCCGGCGCCGTTGGGGCCGATGATGGCGCGGATCTCATGCTCGCGCACATCGAAGGAGATATCGGTGAGCGCCTTGACCCCGCCGAAGGACAGCGAAATGTTCTGCAGGTCGAGGATGACCTCGCCGATGCGGCGGCCATTGGCGGCAACCGCCGGGGCTTCGTCATCGGGGCTGGTCACGGGCGGCAGGCCCGCGGGCAGGATTTCGGAAGACAGGTGTCGTTTCATGGTCGGATTCATTCAGCAGTGGTCTGGTCGGGCTACGCTGCAAGCCGGCGGCGATGAGGCCGCCGGGACGGGACTGCGTGCTGCTCAGGCGGCGCTTTGCAGCGTCTTGAAGGTCTTGGCGTCGGCAATCCTGAGGTCGGCCGAGATCATGCCCTGGCGGCCATCCTCGAACTTGACCTGGGTCTCGATGTACTGCGACGCATGGCCCGCATAGAGCGCCTCGATCAGGACCGCATATTTTTCGGCGATGAAGCCGCGCCGGACCTTGCGGGTGCGGGTCAGCTCCTCGTCATCGGGATCGAGTTCCTTGTGCAGGATCAGGAAGCGATGGATCTGCGAATCGGCCAACAGCGGATCGGCCACCAGGTCGGCGTTGACCTTTTCCACGCATTCACGCACCAGGTCGTAGACCGCCGGATTGGCGGCCAGGTCGGTATAGCCGCTGTAGGGAAGATTGCGGCGCTCGGCCCAGTTGCCCACGGCATCCATGTCGATGTTGATGAAGGCCATGCATTGTTCGCGGCCATTGCCGAAGGTCACCGCTTCCTTGATGAAGGGGAAGAACTTCAGTTTGTTCTCGATGTACTTGGGCGCGAACATGCTGCCGCAGGCCATCTTGCCGACATCCTTGGCGCGGTCGATGATTTTCAGGTGGCCGTCGCTGTCGAAGAAACCTGCATCTCCCGTGTGGAAGTAGCCGTCCTGGTCGATGGCTTCGGCGGTGGCATCGGGCCGCTTGAAATATTCCTTCATCAGGCCCGGAGAGCGCACCAGTACTTCGCCATTGGCATCGATGCGCACTTCCACGCCCTTCATGGGGCGGCCCACGCTATCGAGCTTGACGTCGCCCGAGGGTTGCATGCAGACCGTGACGCAGGTCTCGGTCATGCCATAGAGCTGCTTGAGGTTGATGCCCAGCGAACGATAGAAGTCGAACAAGTCCGGCCCGATGGCCTCGCCACCGGTATAGGCCACGCGCAGGCGCGACATGCCCAGCACGTTCTTCAGCGGTCCATACACCAGCAGGTCGCCGATGGCGTACTGCAGGCGATCCACCAGCGACACGCCCGGCTTGCCATCGAGGATGCGCATGCCGACCCGGCGCGCCACTTTCATGAATCCATGGAACATCTTGCGCTTGATCCAGCCGGCGTCCTCGATGCGGATCATCACTTGCGTGAGGATATTTTCGTACACGCGCGGTGGCGCAAAGTAATACGTCGGGCCGATCTCGCGCAGGTCCGTCATCACCGTATTGGGCGACTCCGGGCAATTGAGACAGAAACCGGCCACGTGCTGCTGGGCGAAGGAGTACAGGAAGTCCCCGACCCAGGCCAGCGGCAGGTAGCAGAGGATGTCGTCGTTCTCATCCAGATGATCGAACTCCACCAGCGTGGTGGCCGTGGTGATCATCGCGCGGTGCGAGTGGCACACACCCTTGGGTTTTCCGGTGGTGCCGGAAGTGTAGAGGATGATGGCCACGTCATCGGGCGAACCCGCCGCCACCTGCTGCTCGAAGAACCCCGGATGCGCATGCTCGTAAGCACGGCCCAGTTCCTGCACGCGGGCAAAGGACAGCAGCTCGGGCTGGTGGTAGTTGCGCATGCCGCGTTCGTCGTCATAGATGACGTGAGCGATGCGGGGCAGGTTTTCCTTGATCTCGAAGACCTTGTCGACCTGCTCCTGGTCTTCGGCCATGACGAAGTCGACGTTGGCGTCGGCCAGCACATAGGCCATGTCAGCCGCAGGCGCATCCTGATACAGCGGCACCGGCATGCCACCCAGCGCCTGGGCGGCGCTCATGGCCCAGTACAGGCGCGGGCAGTTGTTGCCGATGATGGCCAGGCTCATGCCGCGCTTGAATCCCAGCGCCGCCAGGCCACAGGCAAAGCTGCGCACCTCGTCGGCTACCTGGCGCCAGGTCGTGGTCTGCCAGATGCCCAGATCCTTCTCGCGGAAGGCCGCCCGTTCGGGGCGTCGTTGGGCATGCGCCAGCAGCAGCCGCGGAAAGGTCGCGGCTTCCTTGTCTTGTCTCGTCTCCACCATTTCCCACCTTCTTGTGCAGGTTCGAAAGATCCGTTTCCTTCATGGAATTGCATGAGGATACGAACCCGGTGTCGGATCAGTCTGTGCTGCCCGGCTTACGCTGCTCTTACTGCGGCAGTCATTGTGTCGGGCATGCCAGCTGTCCTGTCTCTATGATTGGCCAGACTTTTGCCTGGACCTTTTTTGCGATGATAGTAGAGGCAGTGGTTGCCAGTGGATGTCATCTCACCGACAATTGACAAAACTTTCGATATTGCGACGCATCATCATGGAGACATCAATTCGACGCATGCTGTCCAAGAGCATCTGGGCGCAGGCGCTGACCGAAGAACAGCTGGCCCGGGTGGAGGCCGAGGTGGTCAGCCGCAAGATCCCGGCCGGCGGCTACGTCTGCCGCAAGGGCGATCCGGTGGCGCACTGGATCGGAGTGCACGAGGGCTTGCTGAAGATGAGCAGCGTCTCGCCCGAAGGCAAGACCGTCTCCTTCGCCGGCATGGCCAATGGCGGCTGGCTGGGTGAAGGCTCGCTGCTCAAGGACGAACCGCGCAAGTACGACGTGGTGGCCCTGCGCGAAAGTGAACTGCTCTACATGCCCAAGGCCACCTACCTCTGGCTGCTGGACAACAGCATTCCCTTCAACCGCTTTCTCGTGACGCAATTGAACGAGCGCCTGGCGCTGTTCATTTCACTGGTGGAATACGACCGCATGCTGGAGCCGGATGCCCGCGTGGCGCGCTGCCTGGCGGCGCTGTTCAATCCCTATCTGAATCCTGGCATCGGGCTGAACCTGCAGATCTCGCAGGAAGAAGTCGGCAACCTCTCCGGCACTTCGCGCCAGCGCGCCAACCAGGCTTTGCAGGTGCTGGAAAAGGCCGGCCTGCTGAAGGTGGATTACGGCAGCATCACCATCAATGACCTGGAAGGGCTGCGGCAATTTCCGGGATGAAACGCTGCTGTGGTCCGGAACCTGATGAAGGAAATGACATGAAAAAAGCGCGGCCAGGCCGCGCTTTTTCGTTGGGGTAGCGTCGCTCTCAGGGCGTGGACCGGGCAGGCTCATCCCCGCGCGCCGGACGATTGCGATTGCGCCAGTAAATGCCGGTATCGGCCACCGTGCCCATGAATTCCTTGGGATCGGTGGATTTGACCACGTAGCCATTGGCACCGAGTTCGTAGCTCTGGTTGATGTCGCGCTGGTCGTCGGAAGAAGAGAACATCACCACCGGAATGTGCGAGGTGGCGGCATTGGACTTGATGATCTTGAGGAAATCGTGGCCGCTCATCAGCGGCAGGTTCAGGTCCAGCAGGATCAGGTAGGGATGCAGATCCTTGCGGCTCGCATATTCCCCCTGGAAAAAGAATTCCTCCGCCAGCTCCGCATCGGCAAACCAGGTCAGCTTGTCAGCCAGCTTGCGGCTGCCCAGCGCCAGGCGTGTCAACTCGGCCACTTCCGGGCTGTCGTCGACGAGGATGATGTCATATTGCTCGATATCCATGGATGGATCGCTTTCTTCAATTATTTTCAAGCTGGAACACTTCTTGTCTGGATGACCACATCCCGGCCACCCTGAATCGCGTTGCTGCCGCCTGCCCCGTCCATCCCTGAGGCAGCTGCTTGCAGTGAATTTCACTGCTGCGACTGCCCCGCGGCTTGGTTCCAGCCTCGGCGGTCTGCTTGAAACCAGTACCGACGCCGATCTCCGTACTGTCAGGGGATTATTGCACAGGCATTTTCAAAAAAAATCAGAAATTTCCTGAATGTGAAGATCTCTTCACTCAGGTTTTTTGTCACTTGTCCGGCGTGGCAATGCCGGTACGAATCGCATAGCGCACCAGGCCGGGCACGTCACGGATGTCCAGGCGCTCCATCAGCTGCGCCCGGTGGGTCTCGATGGTCTTGGCGCTGACGTTCAACTGGTAGGCGATCTCCTTGGTATTGTTGCCTTCGGCAATCAACTGCAGGATTTCGCGCTGGCGCGGGGTGAGCACTTCGACCGGCGTGCCGTTTTGTGCAACACGCTTCATATAGTTATCGAGGGCTTCGCGCGAGATGTGCGAATCCAGGTACTGACGCCCATGTTTTACTTCATACAGGGCTTTTTCCAGCTCGGTGGCGGCCGAATCCTTGAAGAGGTAGCCGTTGGCGCCGGCATTCAAGGCCTGCATGACGTATTCCTCGCTGCCGTACATGGACAGCATCAGGAAGCGAATGGTCGGATACTCGCCCCGCAGGCGGCGCAGCGCTTCCAGGCCATTCATGCCCTTCATGGCGATGTCCAGCAGCACCAGGTCGGGTTTCAGCTGGGGGATCATCTCGATGACTTCGGCACCGTCGGACGCCTCGCCCACTACCTCCACACCGGGCATGGCGGTCAGCAGTGCCTTGATGCCGCTGCGCACCAGCGCGTGATCGTCGGCCAGCATGATTCGGGTCAGCATTTACATTCTCCTTACGATGGGGGCGACCGGCAGGTGCATGACGATTTCCGTCCCTGCGCCGGGCGCCGAAGTGATGTCCATGGAACCGCCTACCAGCACCGCCCGCTCTTCCATGTTGAGCAGGCCGAAACTGGTACCGGAAATGGCATTGCTGCGGGCACGCTCGATGTCGAAGCCTTTGCCGTCATCGCGAATGCTCAGGTACACCTGGTCCTGCTGGCGGTCGATCTTGACCCAGATGTTCTGGCACTTTGCGTGGCGCAGGATGTTGGTGACGGCTTCCTGCACGATGCGAAAGGCGGTGTTCTCGATGTCGTGGTGCAATTCTTCATCATGCCCGCTGCTCTCGAACCAGCCGTTCACGTTGGCCAGCTTGGACTTCTGCTCCACGTAGGAGCGCAGGGCGGCAATCAGGCCCAGATTGTCCAGCTGCGGCGGGCGCAGATCCAGCGACAGGCTGCGTACCTGCGCCAGCACGGCGGTGACGATGTCGATGCCGTTCTGCAGTGACGGGCCTTCCAGCGAGCCGGTCTTCTTGATGGTTTCCAGGTTGATCTTCAGGGCGGTCAGCGACTGCCCGACGTCGTCATGCAAGCCGCGCGCCAGGTGCTGGCGTTCGCGCTCCTGCACCTCGATCACGCGCGAGGACAGCAGTTGCTGGCGCTGGATCGCCAGTTCCAGTTCGCGCCGTGACTGTTCGCGCTCGGTGACGTCGATGGCCAACCCGGCCACCATGTCGCCCTTGCCTTCGCCACTGATCGGGAAACGCACCACGTCGAGGATGCGCGCATTGTGGTTGTGGTCGAACACGGTTTCCTGAGTGTGCAGCTCGCACTTTTCTTCCAGCACCTTGCGATCGTACTCACGCGAGGCTTCGGCCCCGCCCGTGGTCATCAGCTCGGCATCGGTCATGCCATCCATGTCGTGCGGGGTCATGCCGTAGAAAGCCGACTGCGCCGGATTGACGTAGCTGTAGCGCAGCTGCGCATCTTTGATCCAGGTCGGCATGGGAGCCGCATTCATGAAGGCATTGAAGCGCGCCTGCATCTCGCGCAGGGCCTGGGCACTGGCGCGCTGCTTGCGCCGCGCCTGGGCGTCGCGCAGTTCGCGGTCGACCGCGTGCGGCAGGCGGGCGATGGCGCTTTTCAGGAAGTAATCCTGAGCCCCCGCCTTCATCACCTCCACTGCCGTCTGCTCGCCGATCACGCCGGAGACGATGATGAAGGGCGTCTGGTCATTGTCGGCCTTGACCAGCTTCAAGGCTTCGACGCCGGAGAACATCGGCATCGAGTAATCCGAGATGACGATGTCCCAGCGCTGCGCCTGCAGCGCCGCCAGCAGGGCCTGTTCGTCGTCGACCCGTTCCCAGGTCGGATCGAAGCCGCCGCGCTTGAGCTCACGCACCATCAGCACGGCGTCTTCTTCCATGTCTTCGACGAACAGTACGCGTAGCGGAATGCTCATGGGACCTTGTTCTCCTTCAGGCTCACGGTTGACTCGGGTCAATTCTCATCGGACGATCGGCGCGCTTCGCCCAGGCTGGGCAGCACGCCCTTGCGCGGCAACGCGAAGTAGAAGCTGGCACCTTCCCTGGGCTTGCTCTCGGCCCAGACCCGGCCGGTATGGCGCACCACGATGCGCTGCACCAGTGCCAGGCCGATGCCGGTGCCGGCATATTCCTCCTGACGATGCAATCGCTGGAAAGTGCCGAACAGCTTGTGTGCATAGCGCATGTCGAAGCCGACGCCATTGTCGTGGACGCCGTAGACGTACTCGTCCGCATTGGCTTGCATGGTCACGCACACACGCGGCTGCTCGCTCTTGCTGCTGAACTTGACTGCATTGGACAGCAGGTTTTCCCATACTTGCGCGATCAGCCCGCGATTGGCGACCGCGCCTTCCAGACGCGGCACATCGAAGATCACGCCGGGGTTTTCCTGCTGCAGACCAGCGACCACCTGCGCCACCAGTTCGTCCATCGAGAAGCGCTGCAAGGTCAGTTCACCGGTAGTGGACTTGGCCAGCTTGAGCAGGTCGTTGATCAGCGCATCCATCTTGCGCACGTTGCGGCGGATCACCTGCAGCTGCTCGCGTCCTTTCTCGTCGATGGCGTGGGCGTAGTCCTCTTCGAGGATCATGGCATAGCCGGAGATGGCACGCAGCGGCGCGCGCAAGTCATGCGAGACCGAATAGGAAAAACTCTCCAGTTCCTTGTTCACGTTGTGCAGGTGCTGGGCCTGGCGCTCCAGGTCGGCATTGAGGGCCTCGATCTCTTCCTCGGCGCGTTTGCGTTCGGAGATGTCGTAGATCACGGTGCGGCTGATGAGCTTGCTGTTGTCGCGGCTGGGAATGGCAGTGGCATTGACCAGCGCGGTGAATTCGCTGCCATCGGCGCGGCGGAAGTTGAGGTCGATGCCGCTGATCTCGCGCCTGAGCAGGAACTGGGGTTGCAGCTCGCGCTCGTAGCGCGCGGCGCTGGCCGGGGCCAGCAGGTCGGCCTGGGTCATGCGGCCCACCACCTGTTCGCGCGTGTAGCCCAGCCATTTCAGTTCGGTGTCGTTGATCTTGATGATGCGCTTGTCGGTCTCGTCGACCGAGTGATAGCCGCAGGGGGCGTTGTTGTAGAGATCCTCGATCTCGTCCGAATAAGCTTGTGCGCGCTGCTGGGCCTCGACCCGGCGCGACATCTCCTTGCGCAACTTGCGATAGACCAGCAGCAGCAAGGCGATGCTGAGCAGGCTGCCGCTGATGACCATGAAAATGGTCAGATTGGCGCTCATGGCCGTGTCATGCGCACGCGTAGCCAACAATGCGTTCTCGTTGCCCTTCATCTGCTCGAAGCCGGTGCGGATGCGCTCACCCAGTTCCTTGCCCTCCAGCACGCGGGCGCGGCCTTCTTCCTGGCTCAGTTCCATCAGCTGGCGCGACAGCGTCAGGCGCTGCATCACCAGGTCTTCGGTCTGACCGAGCAAACCAGCCTGCCGAGGGTTATCGCTCAGCAGGCGGCGCAGATCCTGCAGCAGTGCGTTGACATGACGCACCCCGGACTCGAAATTGTTGCGGTATTCCTGCTCACCCGAAAGCGCAAAGCCGCGCGAACTGCTGACTGTGTCGCGCAGGGTCGAGTTGGCTTCTTCCAGCTTGTTGAGCACCGTATAGCTATGCTGCAGCCAGACGGCGCGCCGCTCGAAGTCACGCACGCTATGGTACGAAAAAGCTGCCACGCCCAACGAGAGCAACAGGGCCAGCAGGAAGAAAATGCCGGTGCTGGCTCGGGCCAGTCCGCTTTGTCTGGTTATCGGCATGGTTCACGTTTCATTGTTCTGCCAGTCACGCTTGCGGCTTGAGAGCCGGTTACCCGACCACCCGCCCGAATACAGCGCGCATGCGGCAGGCTGCTCGGGTGTTCATCCTGTGTGTTGCCGGGAACCGCGCATGCACACGCACCTGGATGCGGCGTGGCCATTCCCCCCCGCAGCTGCCCGGCCAACCTGTCTGCGCCAGGGTGGTGAGGGGGCGGCTGAAGTGTCTCCTTGCTGCCTGTCCCGATACCGGAATACGGCCTATCCGATATCAACTGTTTTCTTTCTGTCAGCAAATGGAACCAACATCTTCAAATTCGTGGAAAACGCTGTTGCGCAAATGCGCCATGCGATGCGCATCAAGCCCAGCCATCCGGCATTTTCCTATTGTTTATTCGAATTAATTCTATAATAGATTCCGACATTTACCCGTTTTTTCCGGGCTTGGGCCCGAGCTCTGCCGGCGCGTATTCGATGAAAAATTCACATTCCCTGCTACTGGCTGCCGGCCTCCTGAGTTGCGTCAATCTGGATGCACTGGCTGTTTCCTCCACCGGGAACCTCGACATTTCCGCCACCGTACCCTCGCAATGCGTGGTCCAGAGCGCCGCCCTGCCCTTCGGCAGCTATGCGGCCAGCGCCCTGCAGCAGAATGCGCAGATCGGCGTGGCTTGTTCCAACGGCACCAGCTATACCGTGAGCCTGGATGGCGGTACCGGCAGCGGTGCCAACGTCGCCACGCGCAAGCTGAGCACTGCGGATGGCGTCAACACCCTCAACTACGGTCTGTATCAGGATGCTGCGCGTACCCGTTCCTGGGGCAACAGCACTGGCAGCGATACGGTGGCCGGCGTGGGCAACGGCAGCAACCAGAACATCCCGGTCTACGGCTACATCCCGGGCGGCCAGACCGCCCGTGCGGGCAGCTACAGCGACGTGGTGGCCATCACCCTGTCCTACTGATCCCTGACAACGCCGGCGCAGCGCCGGCAGCCCAACGCAATGGCGCGGACTCTTCACGGAGCCGCGCCATTTTTCTTGCCCGCACCGCTGTCGCTGGCACCTCCAAATTACTGTTGAGCAAATTTTTTGTTGATTGTTGATCACATTCTGTGGCTCGCTTGCAACTTTCTTCACACTTTTTGACCTGTTTCGTTTTAATCTAGCAAAAAACTGACAACGAACTGACAACCAGAGTGGAGATGTCGTAGCGTGACGAGATCAGCATCCATAGGGGGGCAGCTGATGCGCGTAATGGCGCTGGCTTGCCTGGCAAGTGCGGGTGGGTGGCAGGCGGCCCACGCGTCCAATTTCGAGATCGCTCCGGTGGTGCTGGAGCTGTCGTCCTCGCGCACGGCCGGCGTGATCAAGATCGTCAACAACGACAATCACAATGTCTCCCTGCAACTGCGCGCCTATGACTGGCAGCAGGCGGACAGCAAGGATGAGCTGCAACCCACGCAGAACCTGATCCTCAGCCCTCCCGTATTCAATCTCGCCCCCGGTGCTTCGCAAGTGATCCGGGTGGTGGCCAAACAGCCGGCCGCGCCGACCGAGATCGCTTATCGCCTGCTGATCGATGAAATCCCCGCCGCCACCGAAGGGGCCACCATCAACTTCAAATTCCGCATTTCCATGCCGGTGTTCATCGCACCGTCCGCCGCGCCCAAGGCCCAGCTGGAGTATCAGCTGCACGCCGGCAAGCCCTTGCGCCTGCTGGTCGAAAACAGCGGCAACCGCCGCGCACGCCTGCTGGACCTGGCGCTGACGCTGCCCAATGGCAAGAAACTGAGCGCGCCGGGCGGGGGCAATCCCTACACTCTGGCCGGCATCACCCGGCAATACCTGATCGAGAGCGACACCCCGCTTGCCGTGGGCAGCCGAGTCAAGCTGACTGCCAACAGCGATGCCGGGCCGATTGATGCCGAACTCACCGTGGCACCTTGATTCGCGCGACACGCTGGCTTGCTTCCCTCATCCTGGTCTGCTGCCTGGCCATGGTGGCGCTGGCGCGGGCCGCAGAGCCGGGTGACGAGATCCTGTTGCTGGAAGTTTCCATCAACGGACGCAACACCAGCCTGGTAGCGCAGTTCACGCGCCGCCAGCAGGCACTGTATGCCACGGCATCGGAACTGCGCAGCCTCAAGCTGCGCGTCGACGGCGCGGATGAGGAGCTGATCGCCCTGCGCGCCCTCACGACGGCAGTCGACCTCGACGAGGCCGGTGCCAAGATCAACCTGATGGTCCCGGCCCGTTTCATGAACACCACCGACATTGACGCCGCCAGTATCGCCAGCAAGGTCCCCCTGTCACCGGGCGGACAGGGGCTGGTGCTGAACTATGACCTGCTGGCCTCCAGCAGCCAAAACCAGCATGCGCTGGGTGGGCTGTTTGATGCGCGCTGGTTCTCGGGCAGCAGCGTGTTCAGTTCCACCGGGCTGGGCTATACCGGTAACAGCGGCGGGGTGTCGGCCCGGCTGGAATCGACTTACACCTATTCGGACGCGACCACGCTCACCCGCTATCGCCTGGGCGACGTCATCAACAGCAGCCTGGCCTGGAGCCGCTCGGTGCGTCTGGGCGGCTTCCAGTACGCGTCGGATTTCAACCTGCGGCCGGACCTGGTGCGCTTTCCCACACCATCGTTGGGCGGCGAAACGGTGGTCCCTTCGACCGTCGACCTGTTCGTCAACGGCGTGCGCCAGCTCTCGCAACCGGTGCCGCCCGGCCCCTTCGAGATCCGCCAGCCGCCCATCGCCAGCGGAGCCGGCCAGATCGCCGTGGCGGTGACTGACGAGCTGGGGCGCCAGACCTTCCGCACCATCAACTTCTACGCCACCGACCGGCTGCTGAAACCGGGCCTGTCGTCCTATTCGGCCGAAGGCGGCTGGGTGCGGCGCAATTACGGTCTGCGCAGCAATGACTATGGACAGTTCGCTCTCTCCGGCACGGCGCGCCATGGGATGAGCGACTGGCTCACCCTGGAAGGGCATGCTGAAGCCATGCGCAGTCTCAAGCTGGCCGGCGGCGGCGCGGTTTTCAACCTGGGCAATCGTGCGGTGTTGGCCAGCTCGCTGGCGGCCAGCAGCAGCGAGGGCAATTCCGGCCAGCAGGTCTCGCTGGCCATCGAGCGCAATGCCGATCCGGTCAGCCTGTCGCTGTCGCGCACGCAATCCACGCGGGGCTATCAGGATATCGGTGCGCTGCAGGGGGCCCCGGTCTCGCGCAGCGCCACGCTGGCGACGCTGGGCCTGAACCTGCGTGAATACGGCTCGCTGAGCATGGCCTATGCGCGCAGCAAGAGTCCGCTGCTGTTCACCGAACTCGGCACCAGCAATCTGGCAGACAGCGAGACCGTGACGGTGACCTGGTTCAAGTCGGTCGGCAACACGTCCAATTTCTATCTCACGGCCTATCGCGACTTTCGCAGCAGCGGCTACGGTGCCACCATCGGGCTGATCATCCCCTTCGGCGGCCGCGACGTGGCCGGGGCCAGCGTGAGCAACAACAACGGCCAGCGTACCAGCACGCTGCAGGCCAGCCGCTCGACGGTGGCCATCGGCGATCTTGGCTGGCAATTGCAGGATACCGAGGGCAGCTATCGGCAGCGCATCGGCCAGCTCAACTACAAGAGCCGCTACGGCAGCGTCAGCGCGGCAGCATCGCAATCGAACGGCGCCACCAGCCAGCGCCTGGGGGCGCGCGGAGCGCTGGCCTTCATGGATGGCAGCGCCTTCGCCACCGACTGGATCGATGACAGCTTCGCGGTGGTCAATGCCAGCGGGGTCAAGAATGTCGGCATCTACAACGAAAACCGCTACGCCGGCCGCACCGACGACAACGGCCAGTTGCTGCTGACCGACCTGCGCGCCTATGACGTCAACAAGATCTCGGTGGACGTGCTGGACCTGCCGCTGACCCTGCAACTGGACCAGTCAGACCAGTACGTGAAGCCGCGCGACCGCTCCGGTGTGGTGGTGCATTTCAACGCCCGGCGCGCCTCGGACGTGACCATCATCCTCAAGGACGCCGCGGGGGAATTCATTCCGCTCGGCTCCTCCATCCGCGTGCGCGAGAGCGGCCTGCAGGCACCGGTCGGCTATGACGGCGTGAGCTATCTGCAGGAACTGGGACCGGTCAACACGCTGGACGTACTGCTGCCGTCCGGAGCCCGCTGCCAGGCCATGCTGACGCCGCCGGCACGCAGCGAAGGTGGCATGAGCAATGAAATCGTGACCTGCCGTTGAAGGGCGGCCTGCATCGTGGAGAGCACATGAAGAACACTATCCATTCCGTGTCCCTGGCTGCGCTGGCGTTGCTCATCGCATTGGCCGCTGTTCCGGCGCAGGCCCAGCAACTCTGCTCGGCGGCGTCCAACCCGGTGTCCTTCGGCCTCTACGACCCGCAATCCAGCAGCAACCTCGACAACACCGGCAACATCACCGTCACCTGCCAGGCGACTGCATCGCTGCTGATCGCCTATACCGTCAAGCTCAGCGCCGGCAGCAGCGGTGCCTATGCCCAGCGCAAGATGCTCAGCGGTGCCAACAGCCTCAACTACCAGGCGTATCGCGACGCCGCGCACACCTCGGTGTGGGGCGATGGTTCCTCCAGCACCAGTTTCGTCAGCGACGGCTACCTGCTGCAGGTCCTCACGCCGGTGAGCAGATCCTACACCGTCTACGGACGCGTACCGGGCAGCCAGAACGTCAAGGCTGGCAGCTATCTGGATACGCTGACGGTGCTCATCACCTACTGAGCGGAACCGACAAAGCAGGTGGAGAATTGCTGATGAGCTTGATAAACGTTCTCGTTGCGATTCAGGTTTTCCCTGACGAAAATTGACAGGGTGATAGGGAATAGCCGGATGTCTGATCCGGGCTCCGGAAACTAAAGTATCTCCATACCAACGCTGCACAGGGAAGTTCTTGCAAGGGGCGAGGACGGGGCAGCCAGACCAGGAGAAACAAAATGTTCTTCATCAAGAAAAATCGCATCGTCGCTGCTTCCATCGCTGCTGTCGTGCTGGCTTCCAGCGCACCGGCTTCCTTCGCTGCCACCGCCAGCGGCACGCTGACCATCAGCGCCTCGGTGGTCGCCGCCTGCACCGTGGTCGGTTCGGCCATCGCCTTCGGCGCCTACACCCAGAGCGTGGTCAACCAGTCCGGCACCATCACCGTGCTGTGCACCAACGGCACGGCCTACAACGTCGGTCTGGACGCCGGCACCGGCACCGGTGCCAGCGTGAGCAACCGCAAGATGAGCGCAGCCGGCGGCGGCACCCTGAACTATGCGCTGTACCGCGATTCGGCCCGCAGCAACAACTGGGGTTCGACCATCGGCACCGATACCCTGACCGGCACCGGTTCCGGCCTGACCCAGACCCTGACCGTCTATGGCCAGATCCCGGCGGCCCAGACGCCGCTGGCCGGTTCCTACTCGGACACCGTGACCGTGACGCTGACCTACTGAACGACGGAAGTATTCAAGAATTCAAGGATTGAACGCTGACAGGATGGCCTGACGCGCTTTTGACACAAGGATTGCACTGCAAGCATTGCGCTGCAGCTTGACGATCCTGCAAGGCGCGGACTACAACATCAGCTGCGATGCATACCGGGGAAACCGGAGGGGGTGGGCGGTGTACTTCATGATGAAGTACACCGTTTTTTTTCATCCGCCGAGGCGTGGCTTGGTGCGTCGGCCTGATGCGTTCATGCAGGGAATACGGACTGCACCAGCGCCGCCTGCTGGGCATAGTGGCGGGCCTTGGATGCCGTCGGACCGGCATCGGTATCCGGCCGTGTTACGGCCCGCAGACGCACCTGCAACGGCAAGGCCGCTTCGATGGCATCCCGCACGCACAGCCAGGCCCCCTGCTTGCGCTCTTCCTCCTGTACCCAGATCACTTCCTCCAGCTGCGGATAGCTGCGCAAGACAGCACCCAGCCTGTCTTCGGGGAAGGGATGCAGCTGCTCCACGGTCAGCAGGACGGTGCGCGTGTCGCCCGCCTTGCGGCGGCCGTCGGCCAGGTCGTAGCAGACCTTGCCACTGCACAAGACCACCCGCTGCACCTGCGCGTCAGGCGGTGCATCGGCATCCTCCACCAGCGGCTGGAAGTCCCCCTGCAACAGGGCCGACAAGGGCGACTGCGAACGCACTTCGCCATGCAGCACCGATTTGGGCGTGAACACTACCAGCGGACGGTCCCCCTGCAGCGCCTGCTGGCGCAGCAGGTGGAACCACTGCGCCGAACTGGACGGATACGCCACGCGCATGTTCTCCTGCGCGCATAGCAGCAGCATCCGGCTGAGGTAGCCGGTCGAGTGCTCCGGCCCCACGCCTTCATAGCCGTGCGGCAGCAGCACGGTCAGCGCCGAGGGGTAGCCCCATTTGCCGCGACCGGAGGCAATGAACTGGTCGATCATGATCTGGGCACCGTTGACGAAGTCGCCGAACTGGGCCTCCCAGATGACCATCGCACCGGGCCCCGCCTGTACGCTGAATCCATATTCGAAGCCAACCACTGCCTCTTCACTCAGCGGTGAATTGACCACCTCCAGCGCGGTACCGGGCGCAGCCACCTGGCGCAGCGGCCAGAAGGCCTGCTGCACGCCTTGCGCCGCGTCGATCGCATGCCAGACGGCGTGGCGCTGCATGAAGGTGCCGCGTTGCACATCCATACCGGAAATGCGCAGCCCCTGCCCTTCCCACAACAAGGAGGCATAGGCCATGTTTTCGGCGAAATTCCAGCTGCACGCGTGATCGCTGGAGCTGACGCTGTCCTGCCACTGCGCAATCAGCCGCGTGACTGCAGGATGTGCAGCAAAGCCTTCCGGCAAGCGCGTCATGCGTTCCACGAACTGGCGCAGGCGCAGCAGGTCCGGCGCGTCGGGCTTGACGGCCAAGGCGGGTGCCCTCCGTTGCGCCGCCGGGGCGGATGGACGACTGTTGCGGAAGCTTGCGAGCACTTGCTGGCTGCTCACCGCCAGCAGCGTCGCGCCGTCGTCCGAACCGGGCCACCCGGCCTGGGCATAGAGCTGCGTGACCGGCGGATGCTTGTCGATGAAACCGTGCAGCAAGGGCTGGGTCACGGTCGCCGTATCCTGTTCGGCATGCCCCCAGCGACGATAGCCGACCAGGTCGATCACCACGTCGGCGCCAAACTGCATGCGATAGTCGAAAGCGATCCGCGCGGCACGCAGTACCGCCTCCGGCTGGTCGGCGTTGACGTGCAGCACTGGCGCGCCGACGATGCGGGCGATGTCGGTGCAGTAGCCATGATTGAGGGGATCGAGCGGATTGGGCGTGGTGAAGCCGATCTGGTTGTTGACGATCACGTGGACCGTGCCGCCCACGCTGTAACCCGGATGCAGGGACAGCTTGAGCGACTCCATCACCACGCCCTGGCCGCAGAAGGCAGCATCGCCATGGATCACCACCGAGGCCGGCATGGGTGATTGCGGATGCGCACTGCGGTAGCCGCGCACCATGCCCAGCAGCACCGGATAGGCGCTTTCCAGATGGGAGGGATTGTGCGCCATGAACAGGCCCAGCTGACCATGGGCGGTGGCGCGCACGGTCTCGGCCCCCAGATGGTAAGGCAGATCCACTGCGCCGGCTGCTGCTGCGGTCGTGCTCGCCGCGTCGAAATACGCCACGATATCGGCCGCCGGCATCTGCATCAGGTTCACCAGCAGGTTGAGACGGCCGCGATGCGGCATGGCCAGGAACAATTGCTCCAGCTGATAGAAACTGCTGCGCTCGGCCAGCGCATCCATCAGTACCAGCAGCGCTTCGCAGCCTTCCAGCGAAAAGCGCTTGGCGTGCGGATAATCTTGCTGCAGGTAGTGCTCCCACTGTTCGGCGGCAGCCAGCCGGGCCAGGATGGCGGCGCGCTCGGCAGTTGCAGGATCGGCACCCGGGTCGCGCGCGGCCAGGCGTGCAAACAGCCACTGGCGGCGGGACTCATCACGTACGCCACTGGCATCGAGGCCGAGCGGGCCGCAATACAGCCGACTCAGAAAATGCGTCAATTCCTTCACATTGGTGAGGCCCAGCCCCTCCAGAAAGCGGTGCTGGCCCAGCGCCAGGTCCTCATCCTTCAGATCGTGATGTTGGGGCAGCAAGGCGGGGATCTCGGGCACCGAGAGCGTGCCCAGAGGATCGATGTCAGCGATCCGGTAACCCTCATGGCGATAGGCCTCGATGAAGGATTGTATGCGGGCGTGGGCCAGGGCCTGGCGCGCATCGGACATCTGCTCGGTGCTGCCGGCGTGGGAATGGTGGAGCGTCATGGCTAACCTTTCGGGGCTGGGTCGGGGGCGGACTGCGTGCAGCGCCCTGAGCAGCGGCGACGCACGCAACGGACGTGTCCGCTCCTGCCAGCCGGCTGCCAGGCCTTTTCAGGCCGGGTGCGGCAGCAGCGTGCAGGGGGACACTTTGTTGTTGTCGCGCCCGGCGTGACGAAGCGGGCGCGGTCTCCTCGCAGATATCGGTTCAGGCGGCAGGCACGCCGCCCGGGTGAAGCATCAGCCCTGGATCAGCGACAGCTCGGGCTGGATGACCTTTTCGCGCGGACCTTTGCGCGGGGAAGCGGCATGGCCGCCAGCCTGGCCGTTGGCCAGCAACTCGCTGAGCCGGAAGCGGCCCATCAGCGCCGACAGCTGCTCGGCCTGGGATTGCAGTGCCTGGGAGGCGGCCGCATTCTGTTCCACCAGGGCCGAGTTTTCCTGGGTCATCTGGTCCATCTGGCTGATGGCCTGGTTGATCTGCTCGATGCCCTCGCTTTGCTCCTTGCTGGAGGCGCTGATATCGGTGATGAGGTCGGTGGCGTGCTTGATGCTGGCGATGACTTCATCGATGGTGGCCACGGTCTGTTCGACGATGTTACTGCCGGCCTTCACATGGCCGACCGAACCTTCGATGAGCGACTTGATTTCCTTGGCGGCCACGGCACTGCGCTGGGCCAGGCCGCGCACTTCGCTGGCCACCACCGCAAAGCCACGTCCGTGCTCGCCGGCGCGGGCCGCTTCCACGGCCGCGTTCAGCGCCAGCAGGTTGGTCTGGAAGGCGATGCCATCGATGACCGTGATGATGTCGGCGATCTTGCCGGAAGAGGTGCTGATGGCGGTCATGATGTTGACCACCTGCTCCACCGAGGCACCACCGCGTACCGCGACATCCGAGGCGGAGACTGCCAGTTCGCTGGCCTGGCGGGCATTGTCGGCATTCTGGCGCACGGCCGAGGTCAGCTGCTCCATGGCGGAAGCGGTTTCTTCCAGCGAGCTGGCCTGCTGTTCGGTGCGATCCGACAGGCTCAGGTTGCCTTGCGCCAGTTCGCGCGCGGCCATGTCGATGGCGGAGGTGCCATTGCGCACGTTGGAGACGGTATCGTGCAGGTTATCGCTCATGTGCTGCAGCGCCTGCAGCAGGCGGCTGATCTCGTCCTTGCCGGCAGCGTTGAGCCGATAGGACAGGTCGCCCTGGGCCACCGCTTCGGCCAGCACCACGGCGTGGCGCACGGGGGCGGTGATGGAGCGCGTGATGAGCACGCCGATCACCGACGCCAGTACCACGGCCACGGCGGCCAGCACGATCATCTGGATCACGGCCAGGTGGCCGTCCTCGGCGACCTGGCGGGAATCTTCGACCATTTCCTGGGCCAGCGAATTGACCATCTTGTCGACCATGACGAAGTACTCCGTCTGCAGGCGCGCCAGATCGCCCTGGAAGAGCGTGGTCGCCTCGGCGCGTTCGCCGGTCTTCATCAATTCGAAGAACTTGCGCACGGCTACGCCGTAGGCCGAGCGGGCGCTAGTCTGCTCGGCGTAGAGCGCTTTGGTCTTGTCGGAATCGAGCATGCCTTCGAGCTGCTTGTAGGCCTCGGTGTTGGCCTTTCGCAGGCCGGCGTACTCATCCATGTACTTCGCCGAAGCCTCGGGCGTGGTCGCCAGCAGGATGTTGGACAGCACCGCATTGGCCTTGTAGCCATTGTTCTTGATCTGGTTGCTCAAGGCGATGAGCTGGTATTTCTCGTTGACGATGCTGTTGATTTCAGCGTTGTTGGAAGACTGGTTCCTGACACCGACCATGGCGGTCACCATGATCAGCAGCAAGACTATTGCAAAAGCGCCGCCCAGGCGGACGCCAATGTTGAAATTGGCGAGCTTCATCGCTACCCCTTGTTTATCCCATTTGATGCCCACGTGCAGGCCCTGGCTGGACGACTTTGCCCCGAGTTGTCGTAGATTGCCCTGCGTGCCCATGACCCTGCACCACTTTGCGAATCCGCAATGCGTCTCTTGGGTTCTCTTCACATCTTTGGGGAGCGGCTTGTGCCCTTCTTCCTCGGCCTGTTTGAACGGGCCGGGTTCCCTCAAAAACATTGTTTGCCCCGGCTGTGCCGGTCTCCTGTTTTTTGAGAAATTGCAAATTCCGCTTCAGTGTAAACATTTCCGTGCGGAAAAGTACTTGAAACTCACATTTATTTGATACGTGTCGCGTAATTTTGTCAGGAAAGAGAGATAAAGCCAGCGGGTGGGAAATGATGAGTAGAGTGAAGCTTTTTGCTGCACAAAGACAAAAATGGCCCGGTCTTTCGAACGAGGCATTTTATTTGGCGGAGCGGAC
>NZ_DBIC01000259.1:0-14647 GCF_002296545.1 Herbaspirillum sp. UBA812
ATGCTCCAGGAGGAGATCTCATCGCGCCTTCAGGCATTCAGTCCGCCGATTACCATGAAGCAGGCAAGTAAAAGAATTAGAACTACCTCGCGCAAACTGAAAGCACCTTGCTCCTCTGCTGGCATATCTCGATTGCTGACTTTAAAGTCGGGGAATATTTTTGCGATATCAGCTTCCATGGGGGCCAGCTGGGCATCAATTTCCTTTCCTGGATGTGGCAACCCATGAAGCTTTCGATTCGCAACGCCAACGGCGATTTTTTCAATGTAACCACAAACAATAGGCCCGACTTTTTCAATCCAAATCATAGAAGAGGCAAGAATCTCTGCCACGTCCTCCACTTGTAGATTTCTTGTTCTCCCGTCTCTTGGCGTAGCGGGCCTGCATAGTTCAACGTTTGCGGCAGCTTCGACCGTATATGGGTGCGGTAACAATGCTAGATTCGCAACAGCCTGTAAATTATCGAAAGCTGTTACGGGATGCGACGGTGGATACCCTTCGTTGAAAACTTTAGTGCGTGGATTCAGCTTGACCTTTGCGTAAAGATTTTCTGCATTTGGGGCAAGGAATTCTGCTGGTGCATTCGTCTGAAGCGCTCGCTGAAAAGCGAGGGTTCTAATCGAATAGCAATTTTTGAATGGAGGGCCGAGAAATTCAAATAGCTCCGGTGGCTCGGTGGCATCAACCAGAGCGGTAATTCGCTCTTGAATGCGCAATAGCTTTCCCCATCCACCAGCTATCAATTTTTCGTTGGTATCTAGCCAGAATTGATCAGAGATATCTCTTGGATCATAAATCTCTTCCAGCCAGCAATACTCAAAGAACTTGACTATGTGCCCGGCGATCTGGAAAGCTTTCTCAGTAGTGGTCTTCGATATTTCTGTTAGACGTTGAAGGTAGTTTTGTACGGCCAAGACAGTCCATATGGCAAACTTGGGCCGATCGGCAAATGTCATCCCCGTCTCATGCCATTCACTATCCGGGAGGTAACATTCCTTAAAATTCAGTTCGTGGTACTGCAGCCCCGTTGACGATGCGAAACTACGCTTGATCAACATTACAAAATCATCCGTCACTTTTACGTGAGAATGGGTGACGAGCTCCTTAAGAACGTGCCATTCCCAATCGGCGGAGTCGCCTTCACTAAGGTAATCTTCAACTTCCGCTCTGATCTTTCCCTGTTTCTTCATCGCTATCTACCTCCGCTTGGATGTTTAGAATGAGCCGCTTGTATGGCCCGTTTTCGATAAGGAAACAAAGCCGCTCAACAAATATGAAATTGGGAAAGATATACTTCTCAAAAGAGTGCGGATTTTCGGAATGCAAACGCTGCCAATTTTCTCGAAAATAGATTCTCTTCCGAACAAGCTCGCGAAGCCTGTCTAGATCTATGATTATTTTTCTATTTTTGCACCCTGCCCCCACATGACATGAACGTGCATCACACTGTTCACCATCAAGAAAAGAAGGATCAGGCGGACTATTCGGATCCGAGCATGTTGCGCCATCACCGATCGGCTCACCATCGCTCTTATGCAGGCTTGCAGCTTGCTCAAAGTTATAGATGATCGTGTGCTCTACCCTACGCGCAAACTCTAGATTGATTGCACTGTTCGTGCGAGCAAGAAGGAGTTGTTCGATATAGTGGGCAGTGGCGTACAAAGTCGCGTGACCACCAATGTGCCTGGTTAGTTCATGAGATCCCGTGCTCGCATATGTGCTGGTCAGGACCTGCGTTCTTACTTGTTCATACGAGAAGCGAGGCAACTGATACCGACCGCAAAACTCAACGAGCCACCGTTGGTGTCCCATCATCAGTTGATCGTGTACCTTATTTCCTTGCGTCCACCCAAACCAAATTCGTGTTTCGTCTTCATTCAAAAATTTATAGTTTTTTAGTTGTGTGTAGTTCCACTTTACGATGCTGAGTGCATATCGCAACTCGAGCATGTTTGGCTCGACGACGAATCTAGGCGTTTGCTGGTCTGTCTTGGTCTTAAAACCCTGGATGACGAACGCCTTATCTCCTTTTTTGCTCATGTCCTCCAGATCATTTATATCCATCTGGAGAACCGAAGAGATGTTCCAACCTGTATAGGTTTGAACGAGTAGCAGTGCTGCAAAAATCTCACGAGAGCATGCCCTAAAGGGCAGACTTATATATTGGCGAAAGCGAATTACTGGGGCCTTCCGAGGCTCCAGCAAGACCTTCACAATCTGTTCGCTACCGTCGAAAGATAGACCGCCGTCATTTCCACCTGCGGTGCAGGTTATTGCGGCGATCTTTACATAAAGGCTGAGCACAACCTCAGGTTGGTCCCGAATAAGTCCATAGAACTCTTCACCTGGCCCTTTCTGCTTCCCTCCGTGAAGACTTCCCTTCCTGAATTTATCTAGCCAAAAATTTGCATCTAGATCTATCGCCATATCGCCAACAAACGTTAGATATGTACGTTCGGCACTAAATAATTTCAGCTCTTCACAGCAAGCGTCTTTCACTTTTTGTAGATCTCGGTGAAGAGTCTCGGCCATGTCTACGCGAAGCTGACGCACAGTCTCGAATGGAGTGGCGCCTATTGGATAGGAGGATCCAGTGGGGACGGAGGGCAAATCACTAATCAATTTCCGCGGCTGCCTCGAGCCACGACCCAACTGCGACTTGAAGCGCACAAAGTGCTGCGGGTGAACATTTCCTGATGGAAACACTCTAAATAGGTGGGCTATGACTGACTTGAAATGGACAAACAGGGTACGGCGCCGGTTCTTTGAATAGTCAGGGCTATCTGCGAGCATCTCCGCCACATTTGGAAGCAGAACAAGAATTTGTTGGGTTGTAACCTGGTGCTCAGGCAAGTTGAGAATAGCGAGCACCGCGTCATTTTTCGCGAGCAGTTTAAGTGCGCCCAAAAAATCCTGCATTTGGTACAACCAAACTGTTTTGCCCAGCCTCCGTTGCCTCTCGTCCTGCAAAGCCAACTTAGACCACAACCACCCGGATGCTGATAAACGGAGCTCGTCTGCCGAAAATGCCCATGAATAAATACGGGGCTCGCCGTATCGGATGATTTCCGTCTGGAAAATGAGGGGATCCAATTGCTACTCCTCTCGTAAGAAGTAACCGGACTGCTATCAGTTCTTTATATTAGGCCCTTCTACTATGTCTTTCAATTTTGAATACTACATAATGATAAACCGTCAACCTGGCTCCGGCCGACCTGCCCAAGGACTCCGGGCGCTTCGACCTGCCCATCGCCCTGGGCATCCTGGCCGCCTCCGAACAGATGCCTGCGGATCGTCTGGACGATCACGAATATGCCGGCGAACTGTCGCTGTCGGGCCAGCTGCTGCCCATTCGCGGCGCACTGGCCATGACCTGCGCCATGCAGCGCGAGCAGCAACAGGATGGCCACCGGCGCAGCTTCATCCTGCCGGCCGCCAATGCCGACGAAGCCGCACTGCTGCCCGAGGCGCAAATCCTCCCGGCCACCTCATTGCTGGAGGTCTGCACCCACTTCAGCACGCGCGATCCCGCCGACCGGCTGCAGCGGCACCAGCCGCAGCCGGTCGGCAAGCGGGCGGCCTATCCCGATTTCAGCGACATCAAGGGGCAATTGCAGGCCCGGCGCGCCATGGAAGTGGCCGCGGCGGGCCAGCACAGCCTGCTGCTGGTCGGCCCGCCCGGTGCCGGCAAGTCGATGCTGGCGACCCGCTTTCCCGGGATCCTGCCGCCGATGACGCAGGACGAAGCGCTGGAATCCGCCGCAGTGCAATCCTTGAGCGGCAGTTTCGACATCGCGCGCTGGCGGCAGCGGCCTTATCGGGCGCCGCACCACACCGCCTCCGCCGTGGCACTGGTCGGCGGTGGCAGTTCGCCCAGGCCGGGTGAAATCTCGCTGGCACATCATGGGGTCCTGTTCCTGGACGAGATCGCCGAATATCCGCGCAGCGTGCTGGATGTGCTGCGCCAGCCGATGGAGTCCGGCCACATCGTGATCTCGCGGGCGGCGCGGCAGGCGCAATTCCCGGCACGATTCCAGTTGATCGCGGCCATGAATCCCTGTCCGTGCGGACAGTATGGCGACAGCCAGGGCCGCTGCCGCTGCACGCCGGAACTGGTCAAGCGCTACCAGGCGCGCTTGTCCGGCCCGCTGCTGGACCGCATCGACATGCAACTGCACGTCAACGCCCTGAGCCCCGCCGAACTGGCCGTCCAGCAGCCGGGTGAAACCAGCGCCGTCATCGCGGAGCGGGTGGCGCACTCCTTTGAACGCCAGCGGCAACGCCAGGGCAAACCCAACAGCCAGCTTAGTGGCAGCGAGATCGACCGGCACTGCCAGCACGATGTGGCGGCGGCCCAACTGCTGCAAGCCGCCATGCTGCGGCTGAACTGGTCGGCGCGGGCCTATCACCGGGTGCTGAAACTGGCGCGCACCATCGCCGATCTGGCGGAGTCCGATGTGATCGCACAGGCGCATGTGGCCGAGGCAGTGCAATACCGGCGGACGCTGGCCGGTAATTGAGCGGCAACGGATCTGTCCCGGCAGAAAAGAGCATTCCCCTGTTGCGCCATGCAAGAGCACCGTCTGTATCTTCTCCCTCGGCCGGCCGGGCCTTAGCCTTGCAATTCACACGGCATTGACTGCCGCCCCCACCTGCCGACCGAAAGAGGATCATCGCCATGCCCACTGTCTCCACCCTGCTGGCCTTCGCCGCCCTCTGCCTGGGCATGGTGCTCACGCCCGGCCCCAACATGCTTTATCTGGTCTCGCGTTCGGTCTGCCAGGGCCGCAAGGCCGGGTTGATCTCGCTGGCCGGAATCGCGCTGGGGCTGGTGTTCTACATGCTCTGTACCGCGCTGGGCATCAGCGCCCTGGTGATGACCCTGCCCCTGGCCTACGACGCGCTGCGCCTGGCGGGAGCGCTCTACCTGCTCTACCTGGCCTGGCAGGCCCTCAAGCCGGGCGGCCGATCGCCGTTTGCCCTGCGCACCCTGCCCCCGGACAGCCCCCGCAAACTCTTCAGCATGGGTCTGCTGACCAGCCTGCTCAATCCCAAGATCGCCGTGATGTATCTGTCGCTGCTACCGCAATTCATCCAGCCCGAACACGGCAGCGTGCTGCTGCAGTCCTTCGCGCTGGGCCTGACGCAGATCATGGTCGGCGTCAGCATGAACGCCGTCATCACGCTCTCTGCGGCTTCCATCTCGGCCCTGCTGGCCGGCCGTCCACACTGGCAACGCCTGCAGCGCTGGCTGATGGGCAGCGTGCTGGCCGGACTGGCCGTCCATATGCTGATCCAGCGCCGCTGACCCTCCCCCGCCTCACTTCCCAACGTAACGATGCGCTCACCGGGAGCGCATCGCTGCGTCACCGTCTCCCTCACCTGCCTGCGCAACGGCGCCAAAGCCGATGACATTCAGTCAACGCAAGTCTCGAACGGCGACGAGAACTCCCCTTTCATTCCCTCGATTTCAACTTCTGCTCGCATAAGCCGGGAACAGAAGACGCCATTGCGTTGCCTAAGGTGAGCTTCGCCCGATACAACAAATAACAAATCACAATCGACAACAAGGACGATCCCCCATGCCCTCTTCCCTCCCCGACGACCGTGCGGCAGGTGCCGCATGATCAGCATCTATCAACTCAAACCCCGCTTTCAGGCGCTCTTGCGGCCGATGGTGCGCGCCCTGGCCGAGGCCGGCGTGACGGCCAATGCGGTCACCGTGCTGGCCATGCTGGTCTCGCTGGCACTGGGCGCGCTGCTGTTCGTGGCCGGGCCGCAGCGGCCGGCGCTGTTCCTGCTGCTGCCGCTGTGGATGTTCCTGCGCATGGCCTTCAATGCCGTCGATGGCATGCTGGCGCGTGAATTCGGCCAGCAGTCGGCGCTGGGGGCCTATCTCAACGAGCTGACCGACGTCGTCTCCGATGCCGCCCTGTACCTGCCCTTTGCGCTGGTGGCCCCGTTTGGCTGGGCCAGCGTGGGCGGGGTGATCTTCCTGTCGGCGGTGTCGGAGATGACCGGGGCGCTCGGCCCCATGGTCGGTGCGCCGCGCCAGTACGACGGCCCCATGGGCAAGAGCGACCGCGCCTTCCTGTTCGGCGCACTGGGCTTGTGGCTGGGACTGGCCGGCAGCCTCCCGGGCTGGATCTTCTGGGTGCTGCCGCTGGCTGTCGCCGCCATCCTCCTCAATATCGTCAACCGCATCCGCAGCGGCCTGCGCGCCGCCTCCCACCCATGACACGATCCTGCCAGGAACACCAGTTCACCACCCACGACGGCCAATCCCTGTTCTATCGCCGCTGGCCGGCCACCGGCCCGCAGCGGCGCGGCGCTGTCGTCATGTTCCATCGCGGCCACGAGCACGGCGGGCGCATGGAGCATCTAGTCGATGAACTCGGCCTCTCCGATTTCGATTTCTATGCCTGGGATGCGCGCGGCCATGGCCGTTCGCCCGGCCCGCGCGGCTATTCCCCGAGCTTTGCGCACTCGGTACGGGACGTGCAAACCTTCATCCACCACCTGCGCGACCAGTGGCAGGTGGCCGAGGAAGACATGGCCGTGCTGGCCCAGAGCGTGGGCGCGGTGCTGGTCTCGACCTGGGCGCATGACTACGCGCCCCGTGTGCGCTGCCTGGTGCTGGCATCGCCCGCCTTCAAGGTGAAGCTTTATGTTCCCTTCGCCCGTCCGGGACTGGCCCTGCAGCAGAAGCTGCGTGGCAATTTCTTCGTCAACAGCTACGTCAAGGCGAAGTATCTGACCCACGACCGGCAGCGCCAGGCCTCCTACGACAGCGATCCGCTGATCAGCCGCCCGATCTCTGTAAACATCCTGCTGGCGCTGTATGAAGCGGCCGAACGCGTGGTCGCCGATGCCCAGGCCATCACCATTCCCACGCAATTGCTCATATCCGGCGCGGACTGGGTGGTGCACCATGGCCCCCAGCACGATTTCTTCGCACGCCTGGGCACACCAGTGAAGGAAAAGCACGTCCTCCCCGGCTTCTATCACGACACCTTCGGCGAGAAGGACCGCAAGATCGCCACCGACCTGGCGCGTGAATTCATCCTGCGCCAATTCACCCAACCCTGGGCCCGTCCGGACCTGCGCCAGTCGCACCGCCAGGGCCCGACTTTCGAGGAATCGCGCCAGCTGTCCGCAGCGCTGCCCGCCCTCAGCCCCAAGGGGCTGTACTGGGCTGGTTACCGCGCCAACATGAAGCTGGGCGGCTTGCTCTCCAAGGGTGTGGCGCTGGGGCATCGCACCGGTTTTGATTCGGGCAGCACGCTCGACTACGTCTACCGCAACACCCCCGAAGGCGTTGGGCCGCTGGGCCGCGCCATCGATCGCCAGTATCTGGAGGCGATCGGCTGGAAAGGCATCCGCCAGCGCAAGCTGCATGTAGAGGAATTGCTGCGCACGGCCCTGGCCCGCCTGCAGGCGGAAGGACAGCCGCTGCACGTGCTCGACATCGCCGCAGGTCATGGCCGCTACGTGCTGGAAGCACTGGGCCAGGGACCGCGTCCCCAATCCATCCTGCTGCGCGACTACAGCGAACTGAACGTGCAGCAAGGCACGGCGCTGATTGCCGACAAGGGCCTGGCCGACATCGCCCGCTTCGTGCAGGGCGACGCCTTCGACCGCGCCAGCCTGGCCGCCGTCACGCCGCGCCCGACGGTGGGCATCGTTTCCGGCCTCTACGAACTGTTCCCGGACAATGATGCCGTGGCCACCTCCCTGGCCGGGCTGACCGATGCCATCGCGCCGGGCGGCTATCTGGTCTACACCGGCCAGCCCTGGCATCCGCAACTGGAACTGATCGCCCGCGCCCTGACCAGCCATCGCGGCGGCCAGGCCTGGGTCATGCGCCGCCGCACGCAAGCCGAGATGGACCAGCTGGTGGCCGAGGCCGGGTTCGAGAAGATCGAACAGCGCATCGACCAGTGGGGCATCTTTACCGTCTCGCTGGCCCGGCGCAAGGCCGCATGAGCCAGGCCGACCGCCTGCTGCCCGCGGCAGCACCGGCCACGCCGCTGCCGTGGAAGCGCGGCGTGGCCTGGCTGCTGTTGCTGGGGCCGCTGTTCTTCCTCAGCTATGGCTTCGCCAACCATGCAGCCGCCGCGCGCGCCAGCGTGCCCAGCTTCTTCTATGGCTGGGAGCGTCATATTCCCTTCCTGCCCTGGACCATCCTGCCCTATTGGTCCATCGACCTGCTCTACGGATTTTCCTTCCTGTGCTGCCGCACCCCGCGCCAGACCGATCGCCACGCGCTGCGGCTGCTGACGACGCAGCTGATCGCGGTGGCCTGCTTCCTGGCCTTTCCGCTGCGCTTTGCCTTCGTGCGGCCGGCCACCGACGGACTGTTTGGCGCGCTCTTCGCGTCACTGGCGGCCTTCGACCTGCCCTTCAACCAGGCCCCCTCGCTGCATATCGCACTGCTGGTGCTGATCTGGGTCCAGTTCGCCCGGCTGCGCACGCACTGGTTCTGGCAGCTGGTGATCCATGGCTGGGCGCTGTTGATCGGCCTGTCCGTGCTGACGACCTGGCAGCATCACTTCATTGATATCCCGACCGGTGCCATGCTGGGCCTGTTCTGCCTGTGGCTGTGGCCGGATGAGGGGGGTACGCCGCTGCGCCGCAGCGGCCAGCGCAGTGCGCGCCGCACGCGCCTGGCGCTGGCCTACGCGCTGGGAGCCTTGCTGGCACTGGCGCTGGCGATTCTCGTGCGCGCCCTGGCCGCCCCACTAGGCTGGCTGGCCTTGTCCTTGGCCATCGTGGCGTGGAATTACGCCCATGCCGGTGCCGCCGGTTTCCAGAAGCACGACGGCCGCCGGTCGCTGGCCGCCGCCTGGTTGCTGGCACCCCACGCACTGGGTGCCTGGATCAATGCCCGCCTGTGGACCCGCCGCCGTCCGCAGCCAGATGCCATCACCGGAGATGTCTGGCTGGGCCGGCTTCCGAATACCGTCGACATGCACGGCGGCCCGTTCGCCGCCCTGTGCGACCTCTGCGCCGAACTGCCTGCCCCGCGCGGTCCGTGGGCCTATGCCGGCCATGCCTGGCTGGACCTGGTCGCGCCCGACGCCGATCAATTGCTGGCAGCCGCCCGCAGTATCGAATCGCTGCGCCGGCATGGGCCGGTGCTGGTGGCCTGTGCGCTGGGCTATTCGCGCAGCGCTGCTGCAGTGGCGACCTGGCTGTGCTTGAGCGGACGCTGTCCCGACATGGACTCTGCTCTTGCGCTATTGGCCGAACGCCGCCCCACAGTAGTCATCAACGCGGCGCTGCGGGAACGCCTGCGGGAAGTCGAGCAACGCCTGCTCAAGGAGAATGTCATGCCTGACCTGCGCCAGGGTTCCGGGGGCGATGCCGCCAATGACCCCGCCCATCAAGATCTCCCGCCCGACACCCGGCAAGCGGCTCTGAAGGCGGCGCATCAGGCCGAGATCGCCGCAGCGCTGTTGGGCCTGAGCCGTCCGGTGGATGCCTTCAGCCGAATGCTCACCATCGCGGCCCTGATCCTGCTGGTCTTGCAGGTGGACACTTCCGGCCTCTGGATACCCCTGACGATGTCCATCGCCTTTGGCATCGTCGAATGCGGTTTCGCGCTGCGCTGCGCCTTCGATGCGCCGCTCTTCGCCTCGTGGGCGCGCCGATGGCAGCAAGGTATTGCGCCCCAGGACGATCTGGCCGCCTTCGATCTGGCCCTCAAGGAAAGCGGCTTGGGTCGCCAACCAGAGCCTGCACGCGGAATTGCCGAGCGCACTGCCGGTGCGCGCCGGCTGTTGCGCAACCAGTGCCGATGCCTGGCGTTGCAGGTCGGCGCATGGGTGGGCGGTTTCGTGTTCATGTTCCTTTCCTGATCCTTGAAAACTGAATTTGTATGCTGATCGACCGCCTCTTCGCCTCCGCCATCTGCACCTTCGCCCGCGTCCTCACGGGCGTGCGCGCCCGCTGGTTTGCCGCGCCCGATCCCGGCAAGCTGCGTGTCTACTATCCCAACCACCGCAGCCACGGTGATTTCGTGCTGGTCTGGAGCATGCTGCCGCGCGCCATGCGCAAGCGCACCCGGCCGGTGGCCGGCTCGGACTACTGGCTCAGCAGCGCCGTGCGGCGCTATGTGATCAATCGGGTGTTCCGGGGCGTGCTGGTGGACCGCCAGGCCGGCCGCAGCGCCGATCCCATCGGCGTGATGGGCCAGGTGCTGGCGGGTGGCGAATCGCTGATCCTGTTCCCGGAAGGCACACGCAACCTGGACGAGGGCCTGCTGCCCTTCAAGAGCGGGCTGTATCACCTGGCCTGCGCTCATCCGGAAGTGGAACTGGTGCCGGTATGGATCGAGAACCTCGGCCGGGCCATGCCCAAGGGCCATCTGGTGCCGCTGCCGCTGCTCTGCACCCTCAGCTTCGGCGAGCCCCTGATGCTGCGCCCCGACGAAAGCAAGGAACAGTTCCTGGCCCGCACCCGCCAGGCCCTGCTCGCCCTGGCCCCCGTGGCCGAATGATCTGCGACGAACGACCATGACTCCTCAAGATACCCTCATCGCCCTGTTTGGCGGCGTGTTCGCCGTCCTCGCCCTGGCCAGCTCGGTCGGTGGCCTGCTGCGCTGGCGGCTGGCCGGACGCAGCAGCAGCGTCATCGACAATCTCAATGCCCGCATCAAGGCCTGGTGGTGGATGATCGGCGCGCTGGCCATCGCGTTCTGGATCGGCAAGACCGGCGTGGTGGTGCTGTTTGCCTTCATTTCGCTGCAAGCACTGCGTGAATTCATTTCCGTCACCTACACCCGCGTGGGCGACCATCGGGCGCTGCTGTGGTGCTTCTTCGTATTCCTGCCGCTGCAGTACGTGCTCATCGGGATGGACTGGTATGGCCTGTTCTCCATCCTGATTCCGGTCTACGCCTTCCTGCTGCTGCCGATCTCGGCCTCGCTCTCCACCGATACCAAGCATTTCCTGGAGCGTGCAGCCAAGGTGCAGTGGGGGCTGATGATCTGCGTCTACTGCATCTCGCACGTGCCGGCCCTGCTGACGCTGCCCATCGAGGGCTTCGAAGGCCGCAATCTGCAGCTGATCGTGTTCCTGGTGCTGACGGTGCAATCCAGCGATGTGTTCC
Organism: Herbaspirillum sp. UBA812; assembly: GCF_002296545.1. Lineage (NCBI taxonomy): Bacteria > Pseudomonadati > Pseudomonadota > Betaproteobacteria > Burkholderiales > Oxalobacteraceae > Herbaspirillum > Herbaspirillum sp. UBA812. The sequence continues at coordinate 11,113 of NZ_DBIC01000259.1, forward strand.
AGTACGTGTGGGGCAAACTGTTCGGCAAGCGCAAGCTGGCCCCGCAGATTTCACCTTCCAAGACGCTGGAAGGCCTGGTCGGGGGCGTGCTGACGTCCACCGCCGTCGGTGCTGCGCTGTACTGGATCACGCCCTTCAATGTCTGGCAGGCGGCGCTGGTGGCGCTGACCATCAACATCCTGGGCTTCTTCGGGGGATTCGTGCTGTCGGCGATCAAGCGTGACCGCGGACTCAAGGACTGGGGTGCCATGATCGAAGGCCATGGCGGCATGCTGGACCGGGTCGATTCGATCAGTTTCTCGGCACCGATTTTCTTTCATATCCTGCGCTACTGGTGGGTGCACTGAAGTACCACCAGCAGCGCATTCTCGCTAACGTCAACGTGACGGCAGGATGCGGCGCGCAAACGCGATCAGCACCAGCACCAGCGCAACCAGGCCCAGCCACTGCCCGGTCGATTCAAACGCACCCGACACCACGGCCAACGGTGCATCCTTGCCGGTAAAGCCGATGATGGCGGCCAGCAGCACGCCCACCAGGCTCTCGCCGACGATCAGGCCGGAGGCCACCAGGATGCCGCGCTGGCGCGGCTTGTCGGCGTAGGCTTCCGGGTCCGCACCGGCAGCCAGCGCCCGGCGGCGCAATGCGCGTTCGATCAGCCAGCCCAGCAGCGCGCCCAGGAACAGGGCGCTGCTGACCATCGGCGGCAGGTAGATGCCGATGCCCACGGCCAGTACCGGCAAGCGCGCCACGCCGCCACGGCGGGCCAGCAGCCAGTCGATCACGATGAGCACGATGCCCAGTGCCACGCCGACGCCCAGCATGGTCCAGTTCAGCTCGCGGGTGAAGATGCCGGTGGCAATGGCCGTCATCAGCGTGGCCTGTGGGGCTGCTAGGGCCTGGGCTGCATCCATGCCCGCGCGCGGCAGGGCACCGGTGAAGCCATAGGCGTTGTAGAGCAGGTTCAGCACCGGCGGGATGATGAGCGCGCCCACCACGCAACCGACCAGCAGCGCCACCTGCTGGCGCCAGGGGGTGGCGCCGACCAGTTGGCCGGTCTTGAGGTCTTGCAGGTTGTCATTGGCGATGGCCGCCACCGCAATGATGGCTGCAGTGACGAACAGCGCCACCGCGATGGCCAGCTTGCTGCCTTCGGGCGTCGCCAGCAGCGGATCGACCGCGCCCGAGACCAGCAGCAGGACCGACACCAGGATCACGGCCACGATGCCGATACCCGAGATCGGGCTGGAGGAGGAACCGATCAGCCCGGCCATGTAGCCGCAGGCCGCCGCCACCAGGAAGCCGAACACGAAGGCAAACACCACCGCATAGACGATCAGCCCGATGAACAGCGCCGGCGACACCGGTGCGTCGGACAGGAAGGACGCGAACACCACCGCCAGCAGCGCAATCATGGCCAGGCTGATGACGATGATCCAGCGCGGCGACATGTCCTGGTCGGTGCGCTCGGTGCTGCCCTGCTGACGGCGCGAGAGCGTCGACAGCGAGGCCTTCACGCCTTCCAGCATGGGCTTGAAGAGCGTGGCCAGGGTCCACACCGCGGCCACGCCGATCATGCCGGCACCGATGAAGCGCACCTGGCTCTTCCACAATCCGTTGGCAAAGTCCGACAGGGCGACATCGGCCGCATGCGGGGTGACGGCGGTGAGGTAAGGCACGGCCACGCCCCAGGCGATCACCAGGCCGATCAGGATGGCGATGCCGGAGACGATGCCGATCATGTAGCCCGCGCCCACCAGCGCCAGCGAGAAGCCCATGGTCAGGCGGACCACCGAAGCACCGGCGGTGAACCAGAGGCTGATGCTTTCGGCAAACAGCTTCAGTCCGCTGGCGATCACGCTGAAGGCTGCTGCAATTGTGCCGCCGAAGAGGATGTCACGCAGGCCGCGCCGGGTTTCCTCGCCGCCCTCGGCGTCGGCGCTGCCCACGCGCAGGATCTCCGCGGCCGCCACGCCTTCCGGATACGGCAGCGCGCTCTGCACCACCATCACCCGGCGCAGCGGGATCGAGAACATCACCCCCAGCATGCCGCCGGCGGCGCAGATGCCCAGCGTCTGCAGGAAGGGGAAGCCCTGCCAGTGGCCCATCATCACCAGGCCGGGCAGGATGAAGATGATGGAGGAGAGCGTGCCGGCCGCCGAGGCCTGGGTCTGCACCATGTTGTTTTCCAGGATGTTGGCATTGGAAAACAGGCGCAAGACCGCCATCGAGATCACCGCAGCGGGGATCGCCGAGGAAAAGGTCAGGCCGACCTTCAGCCCGAGATACACGTTGGAAGCGGTGAAGACCACCGTGATGAGCGCGCCCAGCAGCATCCCGCGCAGGGTCAGTTCCGGCAGGCCGGTTTGGTTATCTTGTTTCATATCGGGAAAGGGTTCCGTTTCGATGCGTTCTTATACCGCAAGAATTGCCGTACGGCCATCGGACAATCGCGCTATTTGCTTCATATGTGCCTCAAACCGGCTTTGATATGATGCCCCTCTCCCCGTTCCGGACCCTTCCCATGCGCCGCCTCCGCCCTGCCCTGCTGTTGCTGTCCTTGGCCTGCCTGTGCCTGGCGGCCTGCTCTCCGCGCTACAACTGGCGTGAAGCCAGCGACAACGGCGCGCATTTCGTGGTGCTCCTGCCCGCCAAGCCGGCCAGCGTGACGCGCCCGGTCGACCTGGACGGTCCCAAGGTCGACATGAGCATGACCGCCGCCGAAGTCGACGGCCTCACCTTCGCCGTGGGCACGGCCGAACTGCCCGATGCGGCCGCGGCCAACCGGGCACTGGAAGCAATGCGCACCGCCCTGCTCAACAACATCGGCGGCCAGCCGCAGGGCACGCCGGTGTGGCCGGGCAAGACCACGGGCCTGGCGCGCACGCTGGACCTGGACGCACGGGGCGTGTCCCGCGGCCGCCCTCTGCGGCTGGTCGCCCGGCTGGCGGTGCGTGAGCGGCGGGTGTACCAGATTCTCATCGTGGGGGAGCAAAAGGCCTTCACCGAGGAAAATATTGAAACCTTTTTCAGCTCTTTCAAACCAACCTGAGCGGGGCCGAGCCGGATGACAATATTCCGGCTACCGGGGTATTCTTGTCCTGCCTGACTCTCCAAACAGGCATTCCCGCAGAAATGCGGATGCAGTCTGCAGCGCATTTCCAGCGCGCCCGCCTTGGCGGGCCTGCCCCAAAAAACGTTATCAATCAAAGACCCTGAGGAAATATGCTGATTACCTTCAAATCAAAAGCGGCTGCCGATGTGGTGATGTATGAGTCGCACGCCAAACCCATCCTGGACCTGTTGCACAAGGACCCCGCCCGTGGCGTGATCACCGCCGCCGAGGCCGGTGACGCCATCACCCTGCTGGAACAGCAGATCAACGCCAGCAAGTCGCATGAAGCGGCGGAAGCGCTGGCGCGTGACGTCAACGCCCACCACAACGCCGACGTCGACGACCACAACCATGAAAAGATTGAGCCGGTCAGCTTCTCGGCACGCGCCTATCCGCTGCTGGACATGCTGCGCGAAGCCA
>NZ_DBIC01000104.1:0-11352 GCF_002296545.1 Herbaspirillum sp. UBA812
GCCACAAGCGGCGGTGACCTCCATGCCGTCCAGGCGGATCTTGAGGCGGTCGGCAGCGAAGCCATTGAGGACCGGCAGCGCCGAAACGCCGCCTGCTGCGGCGCTGGCGTAACCGGGTTGATCGGCCAGCAGCGCAGCGCTGTCAGCGTTGAGCGGCGCCGTTGCGGCAGGCTTGTCACCGCGCACGGTCACGGTTGGCAAGGGCGCATCGGCCGCATCAGAAGTGGTCTGGGCCAGGGCATGGCCGCAAGCGCTGAACGCCAGCGCGATGGCGCAGGCACAAGGAGTGAGTTGCATGGAAATCCCCAGGGTTGTCGTTATTGTTCTGCCTGTCTGTGCAGGCAAGTACAGCGGGCGATTATGGCCAAGCAAAACGACGAGGGAGTGCGACATATTGTCGCGCGCGGCACGACAGAATGACGAAGGCGGCGCTCAGCAGCCCGGGGAGCGGGTGTCGGCGGCTGCGTCAAATTGACGCAGCCTTTCGACGATGTGTAGCGTCAGTGCTTGAGATAACGTTCGGCCAGCGTTTCGTACAGCGGCGGTGCGAATACCTTGGAGACCGCCGAGGCGATCAGCGCGGTGGCCATCAGCGAGATCACCAGCGCATGGCCGTCGACCATTTCCATCACGATCACGAAGGCGGTGATCGGCGATTGCGTGACGGCCGCGAGGTAGCCCACCATGGCCAGCGCCACCAGCATCGGCAGCGAGGTGCCGCCGAAGAGCAGGTGCAGCAGGTTGCCGAAGCCGGCGCCGATGGACAGCGAAGGCGCGAAGATACCGCCCGGCAGGCCCGGCAGGTAGGAGCCGATCATGGAAGCGAACTTGAGGAAGGGATAGAACACCGACAGCCCCTGCCCGTCGTTGAGCAGGCCATGCGCCTGTTCGTAGCCGCTGCCGAAGGTGGCCCCGCCGGCGGCCACGCCGATGACCGCGACGATGAAACCGCACAGCGCCGCGAACGCCACCGGACGTTCGGCGCGCAGCGTCACGACGGGGGCAGGAATCCAGCGGGTCGGATTGAGGATGAGCCAGCAGAACAGTCCGCCGGCCACGCCCATCAGTACCGCGGTCACGACCACGGCAAGGATCAGGCGGCCGCTGGTTTCGCCAGGGAAGGCGATGGAGCCGAAATAGGTGTAGTTGCCATTGATCGACAGCGCCACCAGGCCGGCGAAGATGATGGTGGTGATGACCACGCCGCTGGCGCGCTGTTCGAAGCTGCGCGAGAGTTCCTCGATGGCGAAGACGATGCCGGCCAGCGGCGTGTTGAAGGCCGCCGCCAGGCCGGCGGCGGCGCCAGCCAGGATCAGGCGGCGCTCCATGTGCTCGTATCCGGCCGGATACAGGCGGCGCAGGTTGTACATGATGGCCGCACCGATCTGCACCGTCGGTCCTTCGCGCCCGATGGTCATGCCGCCGGCGATGGCCACCACCGACAGCACGATCTTGCCGGCCAGCACGCGGATGGACAGCAGCACGCTGCCGCGTTCAGCGGTATCTCCATGCAGGGTGGCGATAGCCTGCGGGATGCCGCTGCCTTCCGAGCCGGGGAAGTAGCGGCGCGTGAGCCACACGCAGGCGGCACAGACAGCGGGCGTGAGCAGCAGCGGCAGCCAGGGCGACCTGTGTTCGATGCTGCGGAAGACGCCGAAGCCAAGTTCAATGGCCTGTGCATAAAGCACCGCGACCAGGCCGACGATGATGGCACCGCTCCAGAGGATGCCGTATTCGACCCATAGCCGGCGCAGATGACTTTTGGAGAGTTGGTAGAGGCTCAATTGGCGTTCCTGTTGTTGTTCTGTTGATGCAGAGATGCAAGATGCAAGATGCAGACATGCGTGGATGCAGCGATGCATCCTCATGGACACGGCCTGTGCTGCGAAAATCCCGCCGCATGGCCGCACCATGAAAAAAGCCCGCGTGAGCGGGCTGGCAGGCTGACAGCGACTTGCCTCAATCGGCGGCGCTGTACTGTTCCTTCTTCTGGATGAACTCGATCTTGTAGCCATCCGGATCGGTGACGAAGGCAATCACGGTCTTGCCGTGCTTCATCGGACCGGCTTCGCGGGTGACCGCGCCGCCCTTGGCCTTGACCGCCTCACAGGCGGCGTAGGCATCGTCGACCTCGATGGCGATGTGGCCGTAGCCGGTGCCCAGGTCATAGGATTCGGTATCCCAGTTGTGGGTCAGTTCGAGCACGGTGTGATCGCGTTCTTCGCCGTAACCGACGAAGGCCAGCGTGAACTTGCCGTCGGGGTAGTCATTCCTGCGCAGCAGTTTCATGCCCAGCACCTGGGTATAGAAATCGATGGAACGGTCCAGATTTCCCACGCGCAGCATCGTATGCAACATTCTCACTTGGCGACTCCTTTTCATGGCTAACGTGAAGCAAGCCGACATTATCCCCGATTTGCCGGACGCTCGCCGAAGGCCCTCCGCGCAGGCGCAGAACATCGCGGGCGCACTCAGTCCTGATCGGTCCCGCGCAGACGGTGGATCTGCTCTTCCAGCGCACTGATCCGATACTGCAATCGGCGCTCCGTGCTGATGTCGACGATCAGTCCGTACCAGCGCACGATGCGGCCCTCGCTGTCGCTGTGGGGTGAGGCACGGCTGCGCATCCAGCGCCATTGGCCGTCCGGCCAGAGCACGCGGAATTCGGTGCGGAAGGGGCGCCCCGTGGGCAGGTTGGCCAGCCATTCCTGACGCACCCGCAGGCGGTCTTCCTCGGGCATGCGCCCCAGCCACTGCTGGTGGCGCTGGGCGGTGGTCAGCTCGGGCTGCCATTCGAAGGTCGGGCCAATGTAGTCGATCACGCCTTGCGCATCGGCGGCCCAGGGGATGTTGGGACTGAGGTCGATGGCCCGATGGAAATGTTCTTCACTGTCGCGCACGGTACGCTCGGCGGACACGCGCGCAGTGATGTCCACCGCCGAGCCTGAGATGCCCAACAATTCACCCAGGTCGCTGCGCACCACCTGGAAGGCCAGCAATGAGGTACGTCCGGTACGCGAATTGAAGAATTCGGTGGCGGCAGGAGACGCGCCGTCGACCACCTCGGCCACCATCTGCAACAGCGGGCGATGTTCGCTGCGGTTCAACAGGTCGATGACCGGGCTGCCCTCCAGCTCGGTGCCAGCATAGCCACCGAGCAGGTCGATCATCATGGCATTGGCGCTGACCACGCGCAGCAAGGGGTCGAGGAAGCACAGGCCAACCGGCGCGCTGCGATAGAGCGAATCGAGCTGGTGCCAGCGCTGGAAGGGCGAGGTATCGATCCCGGCACTGTGGCGCGACCACACGCCGCGCTCGCCGATCAGCCGTGCCGCATCGGCCAGCGGAGCAGGACGGCCGAGATGGAAGCCTTGCCCAAATTCGCAGCCCATGCGCTTGAGGAGATGGGCGTGGTGTTCAGTCTCGATGCCTTCGGCGACCACGTGCATCTTGAGACTCTGGCCCAGGCCCGCGACCGCCAGCACGATGCGGAAGCTGTCCGGGTTCTGGTCCATGGTGCGTACGAAACTGGCATCGATCTTGATCTCGTCGAAGGGATAGGACTGCAGGCGCGTCAGGCTGGAATAGCCGGTGCCGAAATCATCCAGCGACAGGCTGGCCCCGGCCTGGCGTGCGGCCAGGATGGTCTGCAAGGTGCGCTCGTGGTCCTGCACCAGCACGGTCTCGGTGATCTCCAGTTGCAGGCGCGACATGGGCAGGCCATGCTGATGCATCACGGCGGCCAGACGGTCCAACAGGCTGCCGTCGAGGAACTGGCAGGGCGACAGGTTGATTGCCAGGCGCAGCTCCGGGGGCCAGTGGCGCAGGGAGGCGGCCACCGTGTCGAGCAACTTGAGCAGCAGGACATCCAGTACGCCGCCGCGTTCGGCGATGTCGATGAAATCGATGGGGGAAACCACGCCGCGCTGCGGACAGGTCCAGCGCGCCAGCATCTCGAAACCGGCAATGCGGCCGCTGCGCAGATGCACCAGCGGCTGCAGCGCCGGCCAGAGGTGGCCGGCGTCGAGGGCGGTCCGGATGTCATCGGCGGCGATGGGGGCCATCATCGGGGGGGCGTCTCCTTGCTGGTTGGCAATGCGCGTTGCTACGTCATTCTGACGAAACGATCAGCCTCATTATGCTGACAAATTACCAATCTGCTCGTCATTGTGTAGCGTTTTACTGACGCTTTGCTTGCCTACGGCCGCTTTTCTGCGCCCCACGACAAAAAACGGGCAACCCGACAAGGTTGCCCGTTTTCCTCAAGATGGCTTGCGCCCGGATGTCCTGCCGAAGAACCGTGGTCCTCCGCCCTGCTCATCGGCCGTGATCAGCGGCCATAGTAGGAGTAGTAATCCGGACGGTCGTCGTAACGATAGGTACGTACCTCAGTCCGTTCCACGTAACGCACCGGACGCGGAGGCGGCGGGGCATAGTAGCGCGGCTGCTCGTAGACCACCTGCTGCGGCGGCTGGTAATACACCGGCTGCGGGGCCTCATAGTAAACCTGTTGCGGCGGGGCCTGATAGACCGGTGCCGGCTGCGAGTTGGCGATCAGTGATCCGATGGCGACGGCACCGATGATACCGGCAGCAATCGCCACGCCGTTGCCGCCCCGGTCATGCGCCATCGCAGGCGTGCTGACGACGGCGGCCGAAGCCAGAAGAGTGGTGGCGATCAATACCGATGCGATTTTTTTGCTGGCCATGATTGGCTCCTGTCAAAGAAGTCCGCGATCTGTCGCGGCACGATTCCAATATAAGACAGGTTCAGCTTGAAACTACGGAATATGAAACTTCGTTACAGTTCTTACGGGTGGCGCCGCGGCTGTAATAAAGTGCAACAGCCGCATTGCTCGCCCTGTACGGGCCTCAGGCCTGGCGCGCGGCCAGCAGGTTGGCCAGGGCCACGAACTGTTCCACCGGCACCGCTTCCGGGCGCGCCTGCGGATCGACGCCGGCCTGGCGCAATTCGTCTTCCGTGAAGAGGCCCGCTACGCAGTTGCGGATCACCTTGCGGCGCTGGGAGAAGGCCTTGGTGACGACCTGCTCCAGCAAGGCCTGCTCGCAGGCCATGGGCTGCGCCAGCGGGATCATGCGCACGATGGCCGAATCCACCTGCGGCGGCGGATCGAAGGCGGTAGGCGGCACCACGAACAGCAGCTCCATGTGATAGCGCCACTGCAGCATCACCGACAGGCGGCCATAGGCCTTGCCGCCTGGTTCGGCGACCATGCGTTCGACCACTTCCTTCTGCAGCATGAAATGCTGGTCCTGCACCTGCGGGGCGATCTCGGCCAGGTGGAACAGCAAGGGGCTGGAAATGTTGTAGGGCAGGTTGCCGACCACGCGCAGCTTGCGGCCTTCCGGCACCGGGATGCTGGCGAAATCGAACTTGAGGGCGTCAGCTGAATGCACGGTCAGGCGCTCGGCGCTGAACCGTTTCTTGAGGCGCTCGACCAGGTCGCGGTCCAGTTCCACCACGTGCAGGTGGCGCAACTCTTCCAGCAGCAGCGCAGTCATGGCCGCCAGGCCCGGGCCGATCTCGACCATGGCATCGTCGGCGGCGGGCGCGATGGAGCGGATGATGTCGTGCAGCACCACGTCATCGGTGAGGAAGTTCTGGCCGAAGCGTTTGCGCGGGATGTGTTTCATGGTGGTTCCAGTGGGTTCTTGCAATATCAGGCGGCGGCCCGGCGGCGCGCCATGTCGGCAGCGGCACGGATGGCTACGCACAGGCTGCCATGGTCGGCGTGGCCGAGGCCGGCGGCGGCCAGGTCCAGGGCAGTGCCGTGATCGACCGAGGTGCGGATCAGGGGCAGGCCGAGGGTGATGTTGATGCCGTGGCCGAAGCTGGCGAATTTCAGGACCGGCAGGCCCTGGTCGTGATACATGGCCAGGACGCAATCGGCCTCTTCCAGGTACTTGGGCTGGAACAGCGTGTCTGCGGGATACGGTCCCCGGGCATCAATGCCGCGTGCACGGGCCGCTTCCAGCGCGGGCGTGATGACCTCGATTTCTTCGCGGCCCAGATAGCCATTCTCACCGGCATGCGGGTTCAGGCCCGTGACCAGGATGCGCGGACGGGCGATGCCGAACTTCTCGCGCAAGTCGGCTTGCAGAATATCGAGCGTGCGCGCCAGGCTCTCGCCGGTGATCGCGGCCGGTACGTCCTTCAAGGCCAGGTGCGTGGTCGCCAGCGCTACGCGCAGGTGCGGCGCGTCCCCGCCGGCCAGCATCATCACGACTTGCGGCGTGTTGGTGACCTCAGCCAGGTATTCGGTGTGGCCGGTGAACGCCACGCCGGCATCGTTGATGGTGCTCTTCTGCAGCGGCGCGGTGACGATGGCGGCGAAGGCGCCGGACAGCGCGCCCTGCACGGCCAGGTCCAGTGTCTGCAGCACGGCACGGCCATTGCGTGCGTCCAGCACGCCGGCACGCACCGGTTCGGCCACCGGGCAATCGATGACGGTGAGGCAATCGACCGGAAAATTGGGCAGGCCGCTGTTGCGCCAGGCCTGGATGGAGAGCGCCGCAACCCGCATCTGCGGATCGATCTCATAGGCCGTCTGCGCCAGCAAAGCGGCGTCGCCCAGCAGGATGCAGCGCGCTTCGTGGCGCAGCTCCCAGGCGGCCCGCAGGGAAATTTCCGGACCGATGCCTGCCGGTTCGCCGCAGGTCAGCGCGAGGATGGGTCGGTTCATGGCGGTGTCACTCATGGCCTGTATGGGAAAAAACGGGCTTCAAAAAGGCAAGGGCCGGCGACAAGGCCGGCCTCTCTTGCACGCATGGGGACAGCCCGCTGGCTGCCCCTGCCGGTGCGGCGATCAATCGTCGTTGCGATACTCGACGTAGGCGCGGTCACGGATCTGGCGCATCCAGTCCTCGGTGGCTTCCTCGATCTTGCGCTCGCGGATGGCCTGGCGCGCGGCCTGGCGGGTGCGCTCCTTGGAGGCATCGTCGGTCTTGCGCTCGACCACCTGGATAAGGTGATAGCCGAACGGGGTTTCGATGGGCTGGCTGACTTCGCCCGGCTTCAACTGATCCATGGCGCGCTCGAACTCGGGCACGGTATCGCCCGGATAGATCCAGCCGAGGTCGCCGCCCTTGGAGGCGGACAGGTCATTGGAGTACAGCTTGGCCAGTTCCTCGAAGGTAGCCGAACCGTGGTCCAGGCGCTCCTTCAGTTCGGTCAGCTTGCGCTTGGCTTCGGCCGCGGTGACGACCTGGTTGACCTTGATCAGGATGTGGCGCACGTGGGTCTGTTGCACGGCGGGGGCGGCTGCCTGGGTGCCACCGGCGGCGCGGCGGCCGACCAGCTTGAGGATGTGGAAGCCGTTGCCGCTCTTGAGCAGGCCGCTGACCTGGCCATCCTGCAGCTTGGCCACGCCATCCAGGAACAGTTGCGGCAGGCGGTCCGCCGGACGCCAGCCAAGGTCGCCACCGGACAGGGCATCCGACGAATCGGAGTACGCGGCGGCGGTCTTGGCGAAATCGGCACCGGTCTTCAACTGGCGCAGCACGTCTTCGGCACGTTCACGGCGGGCGGCCAGCTGTTCGGGGCTGGCGTTTTCCGGCACGCGGATCAGGATCTGGGCGATGTCCAGTTCCTGACGCTGGCCGCCGGCATTGGCTTCGGCGGCGAGGTAGTTGTCGATCTCGGACTCGGTGACCACCACCTTGTTGTCCACTTCACGCTCGCGCAGGCGCTGGCTCAGGATTTCGCGGCGGATCTCTTCGCGGAAGCTGGCGTAGTTCATGCCCTCGGCTTCCAGGCGGCTGCGGAATTCCGGCATGGACAGTTTGTTCTGCTCGGCGATGCGCTGCATGGCGCGATCCAGCATGGCATCGTCGACCACGATGCCGTTTTCCTTGGCCATTTGCGCCTGGGCACGTTCGACGATCATGCGCTCGACCAGCTGGCGCACCAGTTGCTGGCGCGGCGGCAACTGCACATTCTGCGAGGCCATGCGCTTTTCGACGCTGGCCAGGCGCTCGGCGACTTCCTGGCGGGTGATGACTTCATTGTTGACCACCACCAGGATGGAATCCACCGGGCGCGGCTCATTGCGCCCGCTGGCTGCAGCCGGCGCGGGGGCAGCGGGTGCCGCCGCAGGGGCGGCAGGCTTGCTGGCGGCGGGTTTGGCGGCTGCCTTGGGCGAGCCCTTGGCCGGTGCCGACGGCGCGCTGCCGGTGGTTTCCGGCGGGGTTACCGGGATGATGGTGGTCGCGAACTGCGCATGCGCATTGCTGATCACGCCCAGCATGCACAGCAGCGCGGTCACTGTTTTGGTTGTTGCGAGGAGTGGTGTACGCATATTACGCATGGACTAATCGTTGGTTCGAAAAAGGTTAGAAGTTGTTGCCGGGCATGGTATCCGGCAGGTTCACGTTCTGGTAACCGGGCACGCTGCTCTTGATGGCATCCAGCGGGTTGGACCCGATCTTGGAGAGGCCATTGAGTTCGAGCTGAATGAAGAAGCCCGTCGATGCCTTGGTGGACGAGGTCGGGATGCGTTGCGCCACCACCCGGAAGACCCAGCAGTCGGCCTTGTACTCGAAGCCGGCCAGGCCTTCGGCCACCGTACGGTCCGGAATCGAATAGTTCACGCGGCCGACGGCGTAGATGCGCTGGGTAATCGGCCACTGGCCCGACACGTCGACCTGCTTGAGCGGATCGAGCACGCCGGTGTAGGGGTTGATGTAGGTGCGATCCAGGCGGTATTGCAGGTTCAGCACGCGCTTGGGGGCCGGCTGCCAGCGGATGCCGAAAGTGGAACGCACGATCTGGCGCAAGGTCTCGCTGTACTGCACCGTGTTGTCGGTGGAGAACTCGCGGGTGATCTGGCCACCCAGGGCCATCAGCAGGTCGGATTTGCTGCCCAGCGTGGTGGTCGTGGTGCCGCTCACGGCGACCTTGGGATCGGCGAAGTAGTAGCGCTGGCCGATGGCGGCACGCAGGCGCTCCAGGCCGTTCTCCTCGATCAAACGAGAAGTGACGGCGGCGGTCAGCTGGTTGGCGTCGCTGATGCGGTCGTGGCCTACGAAGCGGTTCTCGGTGAAGATCTGTGCGAAGTTGAAGTCGGCCAGGCCGGAATCGAACACCGGATACTGCGACTGGTCGCGGTAAGGGGTACGAACGTAGAACAGGCGCGGTTCCAGCGTCTGCGTCACGCTGCGGCCGAACAGGTTGGCGTCACGCTCGAAGATCAGGCCCGAGTCCAGCGACACCGTCGGTACGGTCCGCGTCAGGTTGGTCGGCTGACCGGCCGAGACGTTGTTCAGGTTGTAGCTGGTCGCATCCAGGATCACCTTGGGCGTGATGAAATAGCCCGGGCGGATGATGGGATAAGACACCGACTGCGTGACGTAGGCACGGTCGCCGCCGATCAGGTCGCCGCTGGAGAAGCGGGTGAAATCGGCGGTGGTACTGAAGTCGAATCCGCCGATGTCGTAGCGGTTACCCGTGAAAGTGATCTGCGGCACCCGGTCGTAGGGCTTGCCGATCGGTGCGTTGACATCCTGCAGCAGCTGGTACTTGGATACCAGTCCGGTCACGCTCCAGTAGGTGCTGGCGTAGCTGAGGCTGACGTTACGCGGCAGCAGGCGCTGCGTACTGCCCGTGATTGAGTGCGCGAAGTCCGACGGATAGTCGTTGTCAGAGGCCTTGTTCAGGTTCCAGGCCAGCTGCAGACCGGGTGCCAAGGTCTGATTGTGGATCGAGGAAAGCGAATAGCGGCCGGTTCCGGTGAGCTGGTCCTGGATACCTTCGACGTTGGTAATACCGCTGTAGGTATCGCCGATGTATCGGGTTTCCGCGCCCATCTGCAGACCCCGGCGTGCGATGTACTTCGGCACCAGCGTCAGGTCATAGTTGGGTGCCAAGTTGAAGTAGTACGGCACCGAGATCTCGGCACCACCGGTACTGGTCATGCCGATGGTCGGCGGCAGCACGCCCGACTTGCGCTCCCCCGACAGCGGGAACGTCATCCAGGGCGAACCCAGAATCGGTACATCCTTGAAATACAGCAGCCCGCCATGCATGGTGCCAATATCGCGGCCGCTGTCGAGGTCCATGGTGTTGGCGCGCAGATACCAGTCGGGATCCGGTGCCTCGCAGGTGCTGTAGGTCCCCTGCGTCACCTTGGCCTGGTCGTCCGACAGGAAGTCGATGCGCTCGGCCTTGCCGCGCCCGCCGTTCTTGCCGATCAGGTAAGTCGGATTGGTCACGTAGCCGGCGCCGGTGCCCATGTTCATCTCGGCGTAGTCGCCGGTGTACTGGTCCTGCAGGCGCTGCATCCAGACGTGGCCGGTGGCCTCGACTTCATCCTGGATGATGCGGTATTCGGCCTTGTCGGACTTGATGGTGGTCGCTGCCTTGACCAGCTCCACGTCGCGGTCCAGGTTGACCTGGCGGTCGGGACGGCCGGTCATCTGCTCGGCGCTGACATTGACCGGGGCGTCCTGGTCCTGTGCGGGCGGCGTGGCAGGCGCAGCGGTGGGCATGCTCATCTGGGCGTGCACCGACAGCGGCAGGAGGGCCGAGGCCGAAGCCACTACCATTGCCGAAGAAAACAGACGCGCCAGCCGCCAGTTGACAGTACGTTCAGTGAAAGACTTGGAAAACCGGATCATGAAAAGAGAGGCTAGATACCGTGCAGGCGGATTTTTTGGGTTTAATCCCTTATTATATGGGAACTCAACCTCGTCAAACGATTTCCTCAGATAGTTCATGTCTTCACCTGGTTCCACCCCCGATCTCCGCCTGTCCGAATTGCAAGCCTGGCTGGCCACCCTGGCCGATACCCCGGTGCTGTCCTCCACCCTGCGCCCGGCCTCGGCCGACGCCAGCTTCCGCCGTTATTTCCGGGTGGACACACCCGACGGCGGCAGTGCCATCGTGATGGATGCCCCGCCGCCGCAGGAAGACGTCCGTCCCTTCGTGAAGGTCGCCGGCCTCTTCGGCGAGACCGGGGTGACCGTGCCGAAGGTACTGGCGCAGGATACCGAGCGCGGCTTCCTGCTGCTCTCGGACCTGGGTTCCACGACCTACTTGTCGCAGCTCTCGGCCGACAGCGCGCACGCACTATACATGGATGCGATCGAGGCCCTGGTACTTTTACAAGCGCAAAGCAAGCCCGAGGCCCTGCCCGAATACGACCGCCCGCTGCTGCTGCGCGAGCTAGAACTGTTCCGCGAGTGGTATATCGGCAAGCACCTGGGCGTCACCCTCACCGACGAGCAGAACGCGGTGCTGGACAAGACCTTCGACGCTATCCTGGCCAACAACCTGGCGCAGCCCCAGGTCTACGTGCACAGCGACTACCACTCGCGCAACCTGATGGTGCTGCCC
>NZ_DBIC01000174.1:0-15799 GCF_002296545.1 Herbaspirillum sp. UBA812
ACTTCCTGTTGCAGTTCCTGCTGTACCGGCGGGATGGTGGCGGGTTCGCCCATGATCTCCATGCGCCGCACCGGCTGCTCCACGGCATTGTCCAGCGGCAGCACCGAGAGGATGGCGCGCGCAGCTTCGGTGGTGCCCACGCCATCGATGCGCAGCACCTTGCCCAGTACCGTCTGGCGGGCCACCGAGTCGGCCGGGAAATTGGCGTCGCACAAGACCAGTTCGTCACCGTGTCCCATCGCGCGCAAGGCGTAGAGCACATCGGCGTTCAATAAAGGATGCAGATTTTTAAGCATGTCGTCTCCTGTGGATTTTATAAGTATGCTTATAGAATAAATCTAAATCTTGTTGCTTGGGAGTCCTTGTTCAGCTTGATTGTTCACCGTAAAAAACTAATATTTCAAGATTTCATTTCTTTCGGTTTATTAGTCAGCGTATCGTCAGGACTTCGTCAGGAAAACCGTATTGCGCTGAAGCACAAGGTTTTCATTCGCCATAAGGAATCCAGATGTTCTTGACGTGCGTGGCCTGACGCAGATATTCGCTGCCTTCAGCTTGCGCAGCATCGAGCCAGTCGGTGACCTCGCCGTGATCCACGAAGCAGCGCTTGAGATTGCCGACGGACAGCCGCTCTGCCGTCGCCGAGAACTCGGCCGGTCCGCGTACCCACAGGGCATCGACCTCGTCATGCTCGGCCAGTACGGTGAGCAGTTCGGCGCTCTTGCCGGTGACGATGTTGATGACGCCGCCGGGCAGGTCCGAAGTATCGAGTACCTGATAGAGGTCGGTCGCGACAAGCGCTGCTTGCTGGCTCGGCACGGCCACCACGCGATTGCCCATGGCGATCAATGGCGCCACCAGGCTGATGAAGGACAGCAGCGGCTGTTCTTCCGGACAGACCACGCCGACCACACCGATGGCTTCCGGCATGGCCAGGGCCACGCCACGCAGGGGTGGCTGGTGCACGGCGCCGTCGTACTTGTCGGCCCAGGCGCCATAGCTGAAGAGGCGCTTGATCGCGGCGTCCACTTCGGCCCGCGCGGCCTCGGCGGAGACGCCGGTGGTGAGGGCAATGCGGCGCGCGAATTCATCGGCGCGCGCTGACAGGTTTTCCGCGATGTAATACAGCCCCTGGGCGCGGCGATGGGCAGTTGCGCTGCTCCAGCCACCGGCCTTGACGGCAGCGGCGACGGCGTTGCGGATATCCTTGCGGCTGCCCAGGCCCACGTCTTCCAGACGTTCGCCACTGGCCGCGTGGCAAGCCATGGAGACTTCGCCATCCGGACGGACCTGCTTGCCGCCGATGTAGAGCTTGGCAGTGCGGTCGACCAGGCCGCCTTGCAGCGGAGAGTCCTTGCGCGCGCCGGCCGGCGTGGCCGATACGGCGTTGCGTTGCGCGCGGTTCAGTCGATGGCGCGGCTTGAGGTATTCGTAGCAGCCTTCGCGTCCACCCTCGCGGCCATAGCCGGATTCGCGCACGCCACCAAAACCGACGGCAGCATCGAACTGGTTGGTGCTGTTGATCCACACCACGCCCGCTTTCAACTGCGGGGCCACGCCCAAGGCCAGCCCGATGGTCTCGCTCCAGACGCTGGCGGCCAGTCCGTAGCGGCTGTTGTTGGCCAGTTGCACGGCTTCGTCGGGCGTGCGGAAACTCATCGCCACCAGCACCGGGCCAAAGATTTCCTCGGTGGCCACGGTGGCAGCGGGATGCACGCCGGTCAGCAGCGTGGGCGGATAGAAGCAGCCGCCGGGCGGCACATCGAGGGCCACCTGATGGCACTGCGCACCTTCACGCACACCCTGCTCGACCAGGCGGCGCACGCGTTCCAGCTGCACCGGGGAAATCAGCGCACCCATGTCGCTGCACTTGTCCAGCGGTGCGCCGACCTTGAGTTTTTCCATGCGCTTTTTCAGCCGCGCGATGAAGAGATCGTGGATGCCTTCCTGCACCAGCAACCTGCTACCGGCACAGCAGACCTGCCCTTGGTTGAACCAGATCGCATCGACCACGCCTTCAATGGCGGCATCGATATCGGCGTCATCGAAGACGATGAAGGGCGACTTGCCGCCCAGCTCCAGCGTCAGCGACTTGCCGCTGCCGGCGGTCTGTGCGCGGATCAGGCGGCCCACTTCGGTGGAGCCGGTGAAGGCGATTTTCTGGATGCCGGGATGCGCGACGATGGCCGCGCCCGTGCTGCCATCGCCGGTGACGATATTGAGCACGCCCGCTGGCAGCCCGGCCTGCTGTGCCAGTTCGGCAAAGAGCAGGGCCGTCAGCGAGGTGTCTTCGGCGGGTTTCAGGACCACCGTATTGCCCAGCGCCAGCGCCGGGGCGATCTTCCAGGCCAGCATCAGCAGCGGGAAATTCCACGGCACGATCTGGCCGACCACGCCCATCGGAACATGATCGGGGAATTCGCTTTCCTGCAGTTGCGCCCAGCCGGCGTAGTGATAGAAGTGGCGCGCCACCAGTGGCACGTCCACATCGCGTGATTCGCGCAGTGGCTTGCCGTTGTCCATGGTCTCCAGCACCGCCAGCAGGCGGGCGTGGCGTTGCACGGTGCGGGCCAGCGCATAGAGGTGACGCGCACGGCCATGGCCGCCCAGCGCCTGCCAGGCGGGCAATGCTGCCTGGGCGGCGTTGACGGCGGCATCCACATCCGCCGCCGAGCCTTGCGTGAGATGCGCCAGCCGCTTGCCGCTGGCCGGATCCAGATCTTCCAGCTGGCCGCCGGGCTGGGTGAAACGTCCCGCGATGAAGTGGCCGAACGAGGCCTCGTGGCTGGCCAGCCAGGCGCGGGCATCCTTGTCACTCTCGGGGGCGGGGCCGTAATCCATGGTGTCGAAATAGGTGGAAACGCTCATTGTGCTTGTCCGTGCAGGGTGGCTTAGCCGATGGCATGCCGGTTGAAGGCGGAGTAACGGCCGGTGACGTGGTGTTCCAGCTGGCGTTCGATATCGGCCAGCAGGCTGGAGGCTCCCACGCGGAACAGATCGGGTTGCAGCCAGTCGTCACCCAGTTCTTCCTTCATCAGCACCTGGTATTCGAGGACGTCCTTGGCCGTGGCTACTCCGCCTGCGGGCTTGTAGCCGACTTTGATACCGGTCATCTCCTGGTACTGGCGAATCATGCGCAGCATCACCAGCGAGACCAGCGGGGTGGCGTTGACGCTCTCCTTGCCGGTGGAGGTCTTGATGAAATCAGCGCCCGCCATCATGCAGACCATCGAGGCCTTGGCGACGTTGCGCAGGGTCTTCAGTTCGCCGGTGGCGAGGATGGCCTTGACGTGGGCGTCGCCACAGGCCTGGCGGAAGTCGCGCATCTCGCGGTAGAGCGCTTCCCAATTGCCGGTAAGCACGTGTTCGCGAGTAATGACGATGTCGATCTCGGCGGCACCATCGCGCACCGAGGCTTCGATTTCCTTGAGCTTGAGGGCGTGCGGATTGAGACCTGCCGGAAATCCCGTCGACACCGCCGCCACCGGAATATTCTTTCCTTCCAGCGCTTCCACCGCCGTCTTCACGAAGCGGTGATAGACGCACACCGCACCCGTGGTCAGCCCGCGTGCCTGCATGCCCAGCGCCTCCAGCAGATCGGCGCGCACCGGATTGGCAGCCTTGGCGCACAGGCGGCGCACGCGTTGCGGGGTATCGTCGCCGGACAGCGTGGTGAGATCGATGCAGGTGATGGCCTTGAGCAGCCAGGCGGCCTGCGCATCCTTCTTGACCGAGCGGCGGCCCTTCAAGGTGGCGACGCGCTTTTCAGCGGCGCTCAGGTTGATGCGCAAATGTTCGAAGGCGGCAGCGTCATAGGGCTGCACGCTGTTGCGCGGATGGCCGGCGGGCGCGCTATCCTCGC
This sequence comes from Herbaspirillum sp. UBA812, assembly GCF_002296545.1. Taxonomy (NCBI): domain Bacteria; kingdom Pseudomonadati; phylum Pseudomonadota; class Betaproteobacteria; order Burkholderiales; family Oxalobacteraceae; genus Herbaspirillum; species Herbaspirillum sp. UBA812. The sequence continues at coordinate 3,863 of NZ_DBIC01000174.1, forward strand.
GCACGATGTCGGCCTCGCCCTGCGCACGGCGCAGGGAAGGGGTCTTGCTGGTCATGTTCATGGCTGCGTAACTTTTAGTTAATTACCGTAGGCTGGTGCCGACGGGCAGGTCTCTTCCATGTGCTGCTTGCGCTGGGTCAGGCTTGGCTCTTGCATGCATCGACGCCGTCCGCCGGCCTCGCTACAATGTGGCCCAACGCGCTAAATGTTTTGCAAATAACATTTAATGGCTGTAACGTTACATCCATAACTTTTAAGGCGCAACCTTTTTTTATCTGCAACATTTCCCGATCAGGAAAACGCCTCATGGCATCGATGACCCCGACGTCGACCGGAAAGCCGGTCCCTCAACCCACGCTGGGCGAACGCGCGCGCGCCCAGCGGCTCTCGCGCATGCAGGACATGATCCGCGAGCAGGGCCCGACACCGCTGGCGCGCATTGCCGAAGTGCTGGGAGTGACGGTGATGACGGTGCGGCGCGACCTGGCCGCCGACGATTCGCCGCTGATCTGCCTCGGCGGCCACGTGCTGGAAAGCAGTCCCGGCGCTGGCGAGAACCGCTATTCGATCGACCGCGAAGCCGACCAGCACGCCCAGCGCAAGCGCCTGGCCTGCCAGCGCGCGGCGCAGCGGGTGCAAGAGGGGGACAGCATTTTCATCGACTGCGGCACCACCATGACGCATCTGGCGGAGGCCTTGCCGGTTGATATCGGCCTGAGCGTGATTTGTTATTCCCTGAACATTGCCAACATCGTCAGCCAGCGTCCCAATACGCAGGTGATCCTGCTGGGCGGGCTGTATCACCCGTCATCGGCTTCGTTTGCTTCCGAAGAGGGCGTGGCCTATCTCAAGCGGCTGGGCGTAAACAAGGCCTTCCTGTCGGCGGGCGGGGTGGATGCGCGGCGCGGCGTGAGCTGTTCCAACTTCCACGAAGTGCCGATCAAGCAGGCAGCCATCGCCAGCGCGGCGGAGTGCTACGTGGTGATCGACCAGAGCAAGCTGGGCCGTTTTCGTCCGGCCTTCTACAGCACGCTGGAAGTGTTTTCGGGGATCGTGGTGGGCGGGACGCCGGAACAGGATCAGCTGGACCTGTTCTCGGACTTTCCCATCGAGGTGGTGGCAGGCTGAGAGCCGCCACCGGATTGATGCGCAGGCAGGTCAGTTGCGGGTGGCGATGGAAGGATAGTCGCCGCAGCCTTCCGGCCAGGGTGTGAGGATTTCATAGCCCTTGGCGGTGACCACCACCATGTGTTCCCACTGGGCCGACAGCGAGCCGTCAGCGGTCAGCACGGTCCAGCCGTCGTCGAGCTGGCGGGTGTGGCGCTTGCCGGCGTTGAGCATCGGTTCGATGGTGAAGATCATGCCTTCCTTGAGCGGCAGGCCGCTGTTGCGCTGGCCGTAGTGCAGCACTTGCGGTTCATCGTGGTAGATGGTGCCGATGCCGTGGCCGCAATATTCACGCACCACCGAGAAGCCGTCGCGCTGGGCCACGGTCTGGATCGCGTGGCCGACATCGCCCAGGGTCGCGCCCGGGCGCACTGCGCGGATGCCCGCGCACATGGCCTCGTAGGTGGTGTTGACCAGCTTGCGCGCGGTGGCGTTGGGGGAGCCGACGAAGTACATGCGGCTGCAGTCGCCGTACCAGCCATCCTTGATGACGGCGACGTCGATGTTGATGATGTCGCCATCCTTGAGCACCTGGCCGCCGGGGATGCCGTGGCAGATCACGTCGTTGACGGAACTGCAGATGGTCTTGGGGAAGCCGTGGTAGCCGATGTTGGCCGGGGTGGCCTGCTGTACCTTGACGATGTGGTCATGGCAGATGCGGTCCAGTTCGTCGGTGGTGACGCCAGCCTTGACGTGCTCGGCCACGATATGCAGCACTTCGGCCGCCAGTTGCCCGGCCACGCGGGCCTGGGCGATTTCTGCGGCGTTGCGCAGCTTCACTTTTCTCATGCTTGTCTGTTCGGTGGGTGCTGCGCGGTGCGCAGCGGTCGTTCGGGCGACTATTTTAGCCGGGCTGGCAGACGGCTGCCGCATCGGCATCCGGGAATGGCGATTTTTCGAGGAGCGGCGCAGACTTTTTTCCACAGCCGTGCTGGCGCGGACTTGTCAGTAGAATCGATGCAGCGGGCATGATTCATTCATGGCATCGATCAATCCAACAGCATCACCAACCAACACGAACCCATGGAACTGAGGCAACTGCGCCAATTCATTGCGCTGGCAGAAGAAAAAAGTTTTACCCGGGCGGCCACGCGCTGCCATGTGGTGCAATCGGCGCTGTCGTCCTCGATCCGCCTGCTGGAAGAAGAACTGGCGGCCGCCTTGTTCGTGCGCACCACGCGCCGGGTGGAGCTGACGGCGGCTGGCGAGGCTTTCCTGGAGAGTGCCCGCCGTTCACTGGCGGCGCTGGAACAGGGGGCCACCAACGTGGCCGACGTCAATGCCATGCGGCGTGGCCGGCTGTCCATCGGCACGGTGCAGAGCCTGCCCTCCTTCGTCGATCTGCCGGCGCTGCTGGCGCGTTTCCACCGTCGTCATCCGGCGGTGGAGGTGCGGCTGTGCCAGGGCGCGGCGGGCGAACTGAATGAAAAGATCGATGCCCGCCAGCTGGACCTGGCCATCCTGCCCATCGAGGAGAGCGGGGAGGGTTTGCAGCAACACATTATCGCCTGCGACGAACTGGTGCTGGCCTGCCATCCCAGTCATCGTCTGTCCAAGGCGCGTTCGGTGACACTGGAACAACTGGCCGGCGAGGGCTTCGTCGATTTCGAAACCGGGCTGGGTACGCGTGCGCTGGTGGATCGCGGCTTTGCGGAAGCAGGCTTGCGGCGTCGCGTGGCCTTCGAGGTCAGTGATCTGGTGACCTTGCTTGACCTGGTTGGGCATGGACTGGGCGTGGCACTGTTGCCGCGCGATCTGGTGCATGCACGGCGTGGCAAGCTGGCCAGCGTCAAGCTGCGCGGGGTGGAGCTGTGCTGGGAGCTGGTGGTCACGCACAAGGCTGCGGCCCGCAATGGCGTTCTGGTGCTGGATGCGGCACCAGCGGCGTTCCTTGAGTTGTTGATGGAGCAGGCGCAGGCCCGGGAAAATAGCTGAATCAGCGTCCCGGCAGCAGCGCCTGTTCCGCCAGCTCTGCCCATCCTTCCGGATGTTCGCTGGCCTGCATCGAGCGGGCAATGGCGTGGCAGCGTTGCGCCACGTCAGGCGCTGCCAGCAGGCGCGCCAGCGCTGCTTGCAGGCGTGATGCGGAAAGCCGTTTGGCCGGAATGATGTCGCCAACCCCCAGCCGTCTGACCCGACAGGCATTGTCGAACTGATCGTAGGCAAACGGCACCACCAGTTGCGGTACGCCCGCCCGCAAGGCAGCGGCGGTGGTGCCGATACCGCCGTGATGGACGATGGCGGCCACCTCCGGCAGCAGGGCATCGAAGCTCACATAGGACTGCCACAGCACGCCCTCGGGCAACATCGCCGGCACTTGTTCGCGATGCCGGGTCACCAGCAGCGCGCGGCGGCCCAGGGCCTGTGCAGCCCGTACAGCGCTGGCGAAGAACTGCGCGGCATGCTGGTGGCCGGAGCCTGGCGTAAAGACGATGGGTGCCGGACCAGCGTCGAGAAACTGCCGCAGGGCCGGTGTCCAGTCCGATGGCGAAGGCGGTGAAGGTGGCGGAAATTGTCCGCTCAGGAAAGGCTGCGGCCAATCCGGCTGGACCGCGGCGAACCAGTCCGGGAACAATCCCAGCGATGCATCCGGTGCCTGCATCACGTGCGCGAAGAAATGCGCCACCGGCGGCAATCCCAGCCTGGCCCGCACGGCATTGAGCGCGGGCAGCGCGGGCGGATCGATCATCCAGCGGTGCGCCAGTGACCACAGGGTCTTGCGCCAGGGCAGCGGCAGCCAGCCGGGGACGGGCAGCGATCCCATGGCCAGCAGGTCATGGCTGCTGCACAGGTTGGAGGGGGCGAGATAGGTGGCGACGACGCGCAGTCCGGGGCGCAGCGTGCGTGCAATGTCAGCCGCCGGGACCAGCAAGGGATGGCTGAGGATGACGCACTCTTCCTCGGCAGGCAATTGAGCCACCAGCTGGTGCAGGCATCGATATAGGGTACGGCGGCCCGGCAGATCACCTGCCAGCCCCGGCGCTCATCCCACAGGTCCGGATTGGCCAGCACGGCCTGGAATTCTTCCACGCTGCCCAGGGGATGGCAGGACAGTCCCGCTTGCTCGAACAAGGCCGCATGAAATCGCGGCACCACCATCAGTACCCGATGTCCCCGCGCTTGCAGGCCGAGACCGAGCGAGAGGAAGGGCAGCATGTCGCCGGCGGTGCCCGTGGTGGCGAGGATCAGCAGGGGAGCAGGGCGGGCAAGCGCTGGCATGGGTGGTTTGGGGGCGAAATGAAGAAGGCTTCAGGGGTGCGCGCCACTGTAGCCGATTTCGCTTGCCCTCGCCGTCGTCAGATGAAGCGTTTGACCGCTCGAGGCCCGAACAGCGCCACCACCATCATCACCAGTGCCACCCCCACGAAGCTCACCCGCAGCCCCAGGTGCTCGGCCACGCCCCCGATGCACACCGGCCCCAGCAGCATGCCGACGTAGGCGAAGCGCGCCACGGCGGCGATGCTCTCGGCAGCCGGCATGCCCGGTACGCGCGCAGCGGCCAGGAAGAAGATCGGCATCAGGTTGGCAATGCCCAGCCCGGCCAGCAGCAGGCCGGCCATGGTCGCCAGCGGTGTCGGCAAGGCCGCCGCCAACGCGATGCCGGCAGCTCCCGCCACCCCGCTCCAGAGCAGCGTACGCAGGCCGCCGATGCGTGCACGGATGCGGTCGCCGGTCAGCCGCCCGGCCGCCATGCCGGTAGAAAACGCGGCGTAGCTGTAGCTGACCCAGGCGGCGGGCGACTGGGCGATGTCGCGCATGTACACGGCGGCCCAGTCATACATGCCGCCTTCGCACATGAGTGCGAGGAAGGAGATCACGCCCAGCACCAGGACCATGCGGCGGGCGGATTTGTCAGCACCGGGTGTGCTCGCGGTTTCATCATGGACATCGTCTGGCAAGGCGAAGGGGCCGATGGACAAGGCCACCGACAGCGTCACCACTGCTACCAGCGCGGCGTGCGCCAGGGGCGACAGGCCGGGCAGGGCGCCCAGCGCCGAGCCGGCAATGCCGCCGATGCTGAACATGGCGTGCAGGGTGGACATGATGGGCCGGCTGCGGCCGCCTTCCACCAGCGCGGCCTGGACCGACATGGCCACGTCGAAGGCGGCCATGGCGCTGCCGAACACCAGCAGCAGCGCCACCAGCATCCAGAACTGCGGGGCCAGCGGGATCAGCAGCAGCGTGGCCGCGTAGAGGATGCCGGCCTGGCGCAGGGCGCGCGCGCTTCCCACGCGCGCGATCCACTTGCCGGACTGGCCCATGGTCAGCAGGGCGCCTCCTGCGACGGCCAGCATGGCCAGCGACAGCACCGCATCCGACAGGGCGAAGCGATCCTTCACCGAGGGAATCAGGATGCCCCAGGTGGCAAAGGTGGCCCCGTTGACGAAGAACTGCGCCATGGTGGCACGGGTGGCGTTGCGGATGCGGTGCGGGTGGAAAGCGGGTGCGGATGAGCTGCCTGAATGCATGGAGAGGTCTGGCGAAAGTCAAAGATCGTCACTTTGCCAGTTTTTGATTCATTCGTTAAATGGATTATTCAGATCAGCTTGATCGATTCCACAGATGAATCACGCTGGCCCTCTGATGCCGAGCGCCCTCAGCCAGAGATCAATCTGGCCATAGGCATCTTGTTGCCATTGTTCAGGTGTACGTTCGCCGAGGACCTGCGATTGCTCGACGAAGTGGCGCACACAGGTAGGTCCGAAACCGTCGACGCTGTCGAATTTGCCTTTGAAACTCCCCAGGATCTGACCGATTTCGATCAGGACTTTTTTGACTGCAGTACTTGTACGATCATCGTAATCAGTGGCGGATTGCGGTTCGCCGGGCGTCAGCTTTTCCATGTGAGCAATGTCTTTCTGAGATGGTCTGCGGCCTCCCGTCCGCGTTCGCCTGCGTGGTGCAGGTCTAGATAGGTTTGAATGGGACTGGTGCAGACCGCGCCGGGCGCGGGTTCCTGCGTGTCACGAAGAAGATCGGCGTCGTCAAGCAGGTTCACCATGACGTTCTCGCCTTTGGCCGCAGAGGACAGCTTCAGGGCGGACTGCAGTGATTCCAACCCGGCTTCGGTCGCCTGGAAATAATGGGTTCCGGTCCTGGCGTAGGGGGCCAGCCATTGCGCCGCCGAGAACGATGAAAATGCGGCTGCGGGGAGTTCGTCCTCCCGGTGACGGCGCATGGCGTGCCGTGCCGCCTGTTCAAAGGCGCTTCCGTGCAGGGGCGTGTAGAAAGCCAGACGCTCACCGGCCGGTGGTGTATAGGCGTCCTGCCATTCATCCAGCAAGGCATCCGGTTCTGACAGGAACAGGCCACCCTCCGCCACCTGGGCCCATTCGCGCTCCAGTAGAGCCGTGCGCACATTGCTGACGTGGCCGAGGCTGACCGCCGCTGCCTGAGCCAATTCCATGACGCGCCAGACGCGCTGCGGGTCGCGCAGCAACACCCGCAACACTTGCGCTGATTTCGGTCTGAACAAGGAGCGCAGTGCCCGTCGGTCGGCAACGGGTTTGCTGGCCACCTGCCGTTCGATGAAGATGCCGTCAAAGACCAGGCGGGCATTGCCTTCCAAATCCAGGAAACCGGCTTCATGTTCACGGCACAGCGCCTGGGCATCGGGAGACAGGTAAGGGGCGATCAGGACGGGCGTGGCGTCCTTTGCGTGGTGCGACATGTAATCGCGCAGGGTCAGCAAGGCATGGCGCACATGGCGCGGTTGCCCCGAGGAATTGGCTTCGCACACCAATGCATGGCGTTTGCCTGCGACCTTGATCCGCGCAGTGAAATCGATGCCTGAATCCGCCCTGGCGGTCTCGCGCTCGATGTCCAGCAACTTGAGCGCAGGCACCTGCAGCAGCAACGAGCGCAGGGCATGGGCTGCTTGGGTCTCGAAGGATTTCATTGAATGGCGTGTTTTCAGCATATGCTGAAAATAGCATTATTGATGAAATTGTCAATCCATATTTTCACTAAAATAGCTTATTTCAACATATGTTGAAATGGGTGTTTGTGGTGAAATATGCGCTGCTCATGTTAGGGCAGGATTATTGTTTGGCATTTCGCCAAACGCAAAAAAACCCGGCCAGCTTGCGCCGGACCGGGTTGAGGGACTACCGAGGAGGAGGTTCAGGCTTGTCGCTTTACCATTCGGCAAAGCTGCCATCCTTGTGGCGCCAGATCGGGTTGCGCCAGCGGTGGCCGACTTCGGCGCGCTGACGGACATACTCTTCATTGATCTCGACGCCCAGGCCAGGGCCTTGCGGGATCTTGACGTAGCCGTCTTCATACGCGAACACGTTCTTGTCGCGGATGTAGTCCAGCAGGTCATTGCTTTCGTTGTAGTGAATGCCCAGGCTCTGCTCCTGGATGAAAGCGTTGTAGCTGCCGGCATCGACCTGCAGGCAGGAGGCCAGCGCGATCGGGCCCAGCGGGCAGTGCAGCGCCAGCGCCACGTCGTAGGCTTCGGCCATCATGGCGATCTTGCGGGTCTCGGTGATGCCGCCGGCGTGCGAGACGTCCGGCTGGATGATGTCCACATAGCCCTCGGAGAGGATGCGCTTGAAATCCCAGCGCGAATACAGGCGCTCGCCCAGGGCGATCGGGGTCGAGGTCAGGTGCGCGATTTCCTTCAGGGCTTCCGAATTTTCCGACAGCACCGGCTCTTCGATGAACATCAGCTTGTACGGCTCCAGTTCCTTGATCAGGACCTTGGCCATGGGCTTGTGCACGCGGCCGTGGAAGTCCACGCCGATACCCACGTTCGGGCCCACGGCTTCCCGCACCGCTTGCACGTTGGCCAGGGTCAGTTCGATCTTGTCGTGGCTGTCGATGAATTGCAGTTCTTCGGTGCCGTTCATCTTCACGGCAGTAAAGCCACGGGCCACGGCGTTCTTGGCCGCCGCTGCAGTATCGGCCGGACGGTCGCCGCCGATCCAGGAATAGACGCGAATCGAGTTGCGCACCGCGCCACCGAGCAGCTGGTGCACCGGCACGCCCAGGGCCTTGCCCTTGATGTCCCACAGGGCCTGGTCGATGCCGGCCAGGGCGCTCATGTGGATGGCGCCGCCACGGTAGAAGCCGCCGCGATAGAGCACGGTCCAGTGGTCTTCGATGTTGCGCGGGTCCTTGCCGACCAGGTAGTCGGCCAGCTCGTCCACGGCCGCCGCGACGGTGTGCGCGCGGCCTTCCACGATGGGCTCGCCCCAGCCGACGATGCCTTCGTCAGTCTCGATCTTGAGGAAGCACCAGCGCGGGGGCACGATGAAGGTGGAGATCTTGGTGATTTTCATTGTTCGGTCCGGTTATGCGTTTAATCTGTTCTGTAGATGAATGATCGCTGTGCGATCGGTGACAACGATGAATCGGGTGTGCCGGAAATCAGCCCAGCGCCTTCCAGGCCGCCACGAAGGCCTCTGCACGCTGGCGCACTGCGTCGGCGGACAGGCCCGGCGTGTAGAGCGCCGATCCCAGGCCGAAGCCGGAGGCACCGGCCGCGCGGAACACCGCCATGCCCTCGGGCGTGATGCCACCGACCGGCAGCAACGCGATGTCGCGGGCGATCACGGCACGCCAGGCCTTGACCACCTGGGGACCCAGCTGTTCGGCCGGGAACATCTTGAGTACGTCAGCGCCGTTGTCCAGCGCCGCAAAGGCTTCGGTCACGGTGGCCACGCCCGGTGCGCTGTACAGGCCGGCATCGCGTGCGGCACGAATCACGGCGCCATCGCTGTGGGGCATGACGATCAGCTCGCCGCCGGCATTCTTGACGTCTTGCACCAGCGCGGGCTTCAAGACCGTACCGGCACCGACGATGCAGTCCGCCGGCAGGCTCTTGCGCAGGATGCTGATGCTGGCCAGCGGTTCGGGCGAATTCAGCGGGACTTCGATGATGCGGAAGCCGCTCTCGTAGAGGGCCGCGCCGATGGCTTCGGCTTCCTCGTTGCGCACGCCGCGCAGGATGGCAATCATGCCGGTGCTGCGCAGGGCGTCGTGGAATCGTTGGGAATGGGTGCTCATGGTCTTTTGTCCGGGTGCGTCGTAGGTGGTGCAGTAAAGGGGGCGATCAGGCCAGCAGGCCGGCGTGCTGCGCCAGGATCCACAGGCCCGCTTCGGTGGCGGCACCGGCCTCGGCGGCCGGGCCCAGTCCATACAGGTCCAGCGCCAGCTGGTAGCGGCGGCACAGGCCGGGGTCGCCGATCAGGACGATGCCCGGCGTGCTCGGATACAGGTTCTTCAGCGCGGCGATCTCGTGGCCGATCAACAGGCCCGAGAGATAGTCAGGCTGCGCCTCGGCCGCCAGTTCACCGGTCAGGCCCAGGGTGCGGCTGCTGAAGATGTTGGAGAGCACGCCGCTCTTGCCTTGTGCGGTCCTGGCCACGCCGGCGCCGCGCAGGAAGGCTTCGTCATCGGCCACCTCCGGTTTTTGCATGGTGCGGCCCAGGATGGTGTGGCCGCACAGCGCGCCATAGACTTCGCCGGTCATGAAAGTATCGAAATGTTCGATGCGGCCCTCGACCACGCGCACCCACTTCGAGTGGGTGCCGGGCAGGCCGATCAGCAGCTCGCGCTCGGTACGGGTCTGCAGGGCACCGATGACCTGGGTCTCTTCGCCGCGCATCACATTGGGCAGGGCACCGGCTTCCAGCAGGCCCGGCACGATCCACAGCGGACGGCCGAGGCCGGTGTCGACTTCGGTCAGCTGGCTGCCGATCAGCGCGGGGGCCAGCGGCACGTTCAGATAGGCGGCTTCACGCCAGCCCTGCTTGCTGCCGACCATGCCGGCGGCGATCAGGGGGGCGGCGGGCGCGGCCTTGAGCCAGTCGCCGCAAGCGGCTTCCAGCGCGGCGCGGTAGGGGGCGTGGGCATCTTCGCCGTGGCCCACGGCCGGCAGGTTCATGATGCCCCAGGGATGGGCGCGGCGCTCCACCACCTGGCCGCTGCGATCGAAACGATAGCAGCGCAGCGAGGAGGTCCCCCAGTCGAGGGCAATCAGGGCGCAGTCTTGATTCAGTGCTTGGTTCATCGTCATTCTTTGCCGGCGTCAGCGCGCCAGGCTTGTCTGTTGGGTGGTGGCACGGACTGGCTCCTGGGCGATCTCGCAGACCGTGAAACGGGTCAGCAGCACCATGTCTTCTCCCGGTGCCAGCGCGATCAGGCCGGGCTGGTTCGGCTGGTGGAAGGCATCGATGGGATGCGTGACCGGTTCCAGGCAGAAATACGGCAGGCCATTGGGGCGGAACATCAGCACATAGCCGCTGCGATCCGTGGTGTGCATCTGCAGGCGCAGGCCGCGTGCCGGATCCTCGATCATGGCCAGACCGTCCCAGCCTTCGAAGCAGTTGTCGATCAGGCCGCCTTGCAGCGAGGCGGCGCGGTTGTAGTCCCAGCCGCTCGGCAGTTCCCGCGAGAAACCGGTAGGGATGCGGTCCGGCCCGGAGAGCCACACTCCGCGCGAACGGAATTGCAGGCGGGTTTGCGCGTCATGCAGGAAATACGGATGCAGGCCCAGTCCATAGGGCAGGGTCTCTTCGCCCGTATTGGTCACGCGCAATTCGATTTCCAGCGCGTTCTCGCGCAGGGTCAGCACCTGCCGCGCACGATAGACATAGGGGTTGCCGTCGCAGCGATGCGAATCCAGTTCCAGCGCCATCCGGTCGTCGGCCTGGGACACGATGGTCCAGGCCTGGCGCCAGCTGTCGCCATGGATGGGATAGGGTTCGCCGGGACGATTGGGGCTCAGCGGATAATGCTTGCCGTTGAAATCGAAGCCGCCGCCGGTGATGCGGTTGGACCAGGGCAGCAGCGGGAAGCACGCGGTCGCGTACAGCGCGGCCGGGTCGGCACTCCAGGGACGCAGCAGCGGCAGCCACTTGCGGTCACGTTGCCATTCCCAGCCGGCCAGTGCGCCGCCCAGCGTCGGCAGTACGTGCAGACGCTGGCGCCCTGATTGCAGGGTATGGATTTCCGGCAGCCCCTGGGAGCCTGCACGTTGGGCATCGCTTGCTCGGGATGGCATGGTGTCTCGTATCTTGTTATGGAGTGCTGCGTGCATCGTGGGCACGGGAACGCGTTGTCCATCGCGTCGTCCCCCTTGGGGCTGTCTGAAGTCGTCGGCAGGAAGAAGGAGTTGGCTCACGTGGGTTCGCGCCCGGTCTTCATGCAGTGCGCTTCAAAAAAAATCTGGCTGATCCTATCACCGCACTCCGATAGGGAATAATGAAAAAATCATCGCAAACGATATCAAAAATGCGCGTCGTCCGCAGTGAGGCAGCATGCGTGGCCGGCATGCGCCAGCACGATGCACAGGCAGGGCGCGCTGCCCCAACGATGTGCGAAACGATATCGAGAAACATTAAAAATTCATTGGATGCGAATTGGTCGCTTGCCTAATATGGAGCGCGAATCAAGGACGATCAGGGCTGTCCGCGATTCCAACCGCACCGCGCCGCTTCCAATCCATACCTACAAGTCAAACGCATTCCGGCGCAGCGCACCTCACGCATAGAACAAAGGGAAGTCCACAATTCCCTGTCAACGGAGACTGACAATGAATTCGAAGAGAAGAGCGCTTCTGGGCGCAGCCATTTGCATGAGCCTGGGCAGCGCCGTGAGCTTCCCCGCCTTTGCCGCCGACAAACCACTGACCATGGGCTTCTCCCAGGTGGGTGCCGAAAGTGAATGGCGCACCGCCAATACCGTATCGATCAAGGACGCCGCCAAGCAGGCCGGCGTCAACCTTAAATTCGCCGACGCCCAGCAGAAGCAGGAAAACCA
>NZ_DBIC01000389.1:0-9080 GCF_002296545.1 Herbaspirillum sp. UBA812
CGCGAGATCATCGTGCCGACCGTGCAGGGCATGGCCAAGGATGGCATCCCGTTCTCCGGCTTCCTGTATGCGGGCCTGATGATCGACGCCGAAGGCAACCCCAAGACGCTGGAGTTCAACTGCCGCATGGGCGACCCCGAAACCCAGCCCATCATGGCGCGACTGAAGACGGACCTGCTGACCGTGTTCGAACACGCGGTCACCGGCACCCTGGACAAGATCGAACTGGAATGGGACCGCCGTACCGCGCTGGGCGTGGTCATGGCAGCCCATGGCTATCCGGAAGAACCGCGCAAGGGTGACCTCATCACCGACATCCCGGCCGAGACCGCCGACTGCGTCACCTTCCACGCCGGTACCACCCTCAATGGCGAGAAGCTGACCACCAACGGTGGCCGCGTGCTGTGCGTGGTGGGCCTGGGTGACAGCGTCAAGGTCGCGCAGAAGCACGCCTATGATGCTGCCGACCTGATCCACTTCGCCGGTTCGCAGATGCGCCGCGACATCGGCTGGCGCGCCCTGAAGCGCTAAGCCGGGCCGCATGCCGTCTCCATCCCCCGCAACGCCGTGTGTGTTGCGGGGGATTTCATTTGGAAGGCATGCGCGGCACTTGCCGTGCCACTGCAACAAAATGACGCCTCCGCAGCCTAAGCACGACGGGCGTTTCCGGGCAGCATGCCCCCGCCACGACCCGCATTCCCAGAAGAAAAGGACATATCGATGCCAGACCACCTGCTCAATTTTGAAACTTTGATCAACCTCTACCTGGTGCCTTTCGGGCTCAAGGTGATTGCCGCCATCGTCATCTGGATCGTCGGCGGCATGTTCATCAACACCCTCTCCAAGATCGTGCGCCGCGTGCTGACCGCACGCCAGTTCGAGACCACCCTGGTCAACTACGCCAGTTCGGCCATCCACGTGATCCTGCGCGTGCTGCTGGTGATGGGCATCCTGGAAGTGTGCGGCATCCCGACCACATCCTTTGCGGCCATGATCGGCGCGGTCGGCGTGGCACTGGGTGTGGCCTGGTCGGGCCTGCTGTCCAATTTTGCGGCCGGCATCTTCCTGGTGGTGCTGCGTCCCTTCAAGGTGGGCGACTACATCACCGCCGCCGGCCAGACCGGCACGGTCTCCGACATTGGCCTGGTGACCACCATCATCACCACCGACAACAACCTGCGCGTGATCATCGGCAACAACAAGCTGTTCTCGGAAAACATCATCAACTACAACGTCAACGCTACCCGCCGCACCGACCTGCGTTGCCAGATTGCCTACAGCGTCGATCCGCAGCAGGCCATCGCCAAGCTTTCCGAACGCATCAAGGCCATTCCCAACGTCTTGCAGACGCCGGCACCGGGCATCGTGATCCAGGAATTCAATGCCACCGGCACCCTGATCGCCCTGCGCGTGCATGCGCCCACGCCCAATTTCGGCCAGGTCTACAACGACGTGCAGAACGCCATCGCCGAGGTCTGCCTGAAGGAAGGCTGGCCGGCGCCAGCGACTTACCAGGTGGCCGTGCCACTGGCCCAGCCGCCGCAAAACTGAGGCCTTTGCCCCACAACGCCGGTCCGGCATCGCCTGCGGACCGGCTTTTGACGCCCCAGGCTGGGGCTGTCAAGGTACAATGGCGGGTTGGAACGCATTTCCGTCCAGTAACCGTGCATCAGAGCGACCCGCCGTGACCATCCATTCCAACGCCGCCACCAACACCGCTGCCGTCAAGGCTTACCTGCAGGACCTGCAACAGCGCATCGTCGCCGCGCTGGAAGCCGCTGATGGCAAGACTTTCCTGTCGGATTCCTGGGAACGCCCCGAAGGCGGTGGCGGCACCTCGCGTTTGCTGGAAGAAGGCAACCTGCTGGAGCGTGGCGGCGTCGGTTTCTCGCACGTGATGGGCAAGAACCTGCCGCCTTCGGCCGCGGCCAACCGTCCGCAACTGGCGGGCCGCGCGTGGGAAGCGATGGGCGTGTCGCTGGTGCTGCATCCGCGCAATCCCTACGTGCCGACGGTGCACATGAACGTGCGTTTCTTCACCACCCATGCGGAAGGCGAAGAAGCCGTCTGGTGGTTCGGCGGCGGCATGGACCTCACGCCCTACTACGGGGTGAAGGAAGATGCAGTCCACTTCCACCGCACCTGCCGCGATGCGCTGCAGCCCTATGGCGAGGACTTGTATCCGCGCTTCAAGAAATGGTGCGATGACTATTTTTACCTGAAGCACCGCAAGGAGCCGCGCGGCGTCGGCGGCATCTTCTTCGATGACTTCAACGCCCTGCCCTTCGAGCAGGCTTTCGCCCTGCAACGCAGCGTGGGCGATGCCTTCCTCGACGCCTACCTGCCCATCGTGGCGGCGCGGCGGGAAATGCCTTACGGCGAGCGTGAACGCGACTTCCAGGCCTATCGCCGGGGGCGCTATGTGGAATTCAACCTGGTCTTCGACCGGGGCACGCTGTTCGGGCTGCAATCCGGCGGACGCACCGAATCCATCCTGATGTCCATGCCGCCGCTGGTGAAGTGGCGCTATGACTGGCATCCCGAGGCGGGCAGCCCGGAAGCGGCACTGTATTCGGACTTCCTGGTCCACAAGGAATGGCTGTAATGGTGCCGCCTGCGGCGCAGCGCTGCATTGCCGTGCTCGGCGGCAGCTTCGATCCGGTGCACAATGGCCATGTCCTGCTGGCCGAGCATTTCGTGCAGTTGCTGCAGCCCGATGAGCTGCGCGTCATCCCCACCGGCAATCCGTGGCAGAAGCACGGCCTGCAGGCCGAAGCGGCGGACCGGGTGGAGATGGTCAAGCGCGCATTCGGCCAGCAGCAGGTACCGGTGGTCATCGATGAGCAGGAAATCCGCCGCTCCAGCGCGACCTATACCATCGATACCCTGCGCGCACTGCGCGCGGAGCTGGGGCCGGAGGTGTCCATCGTGTTCCTGATGGGCGCGGATCAGTTGCAGCACCTGGACACCTGGCAGCACTGGCAGGAATTATTCGAGTACGCGCATTTGTGCGCGGCCTCCCGGCCCGGCTTCGCGCTGGCCGATGCGCACGTGCCGCCGGCCGTGCGCGACGAATTCAAGCGGCGCAGCGCTGCGCCGCAAGAGATCCGCAGCACCACGCACGGATACGGCTACCTGGCCCTCGGGCTGGCGGTCGATATCTCGTCGACTGAAATCCGTGCCCAGCTGCAACGCGGCACCCGACCCGATTCGCTGATCCCGGGCAGGGTGCTAGACTATATCGAACAACAACATCTGTACCGAAATTCATAATGGACATCAAAAAACTGCAAACCCTGGTCGTGGACGCTCTGGAAGACGTCAAGGCGCAAGAAATCCGCATCTATGACACCTCGCACCTGACCTCCCTGTTCGACCGCGTGGCCATCGCCTCCGGTACCTCGAACCGCCAGACCAAGGCGCTGGCCGCCTCGGTGCGCGACAAGGTCAAGGCCAAGGGCGGCAACGTCGTCAGCGTCGAAGGCGAAGACACCGGTGAATGGGTGCTGGTCGACCTGGGTGACATGATCGTGCACATCATGCAGCCGGCCATCCGTACCTACTACCGTCTGGAAGAAATCTGGGGCGACAAGGAAGTCAAGCTGGGCGCGGCCAAGCGCACCGGCACTTCGGCTGCCGCCAAGCGCGCCGCCGTCGACGAAGCCCCGGCCCCCAAGACCCGCCGCACCCGCGCCCAGGCTGAAGCCGTCGAAGCCAGCCAGGCCCTGGACGACGACGAGGACGCACCGAAGAAGCCGGCCCGCAAGCCGCGCGCGACGACCACCAGCACCACCGGTACCCGCGCTGCTGCCGGCACGACCCGCACCACCCGTACTACCGGCACCAAGACCACGGCGGCCAAGACCACCACCACCCGTGGTACGGCAGCCGGCAGCAAGACCACCACCACCAAGGCCGGCACCACCCGCAAGGCCGCTGCGCCCAAGACCCCGACCGGCAAGACCGTGCGCGTGGCGCCCGCCAAGAGCGAGACCGCCAAGAAGCCGGCCGCCAAGCGCACCAGCAAGGCTTGATGCAGCTGGTCATCGCGGCCGTCGGCCACAAGATGCCGGCGTGGATAGAAACCGGCTTCCAGGAGTATGCCAAGCGCATGCCACCGGAATGCCGGATCATCCTCAAGGAAATCAAACCCGTCGAACGCTCCGGCAGCCGCACGGCCGAAACCGTGATGGCGCAGGAGCGCGAGAAGATCGAAGCGGCGCTGCCCAAGGGCGCGCGCGTGATTGCGCTGGACGAACGCGGACGCGACTGGACTTCGGTGCAGTTGTCCCAGCAGCTGGAGCAGTGGCAGCAGGATGGGCGCGACGTGGCCTTCGTCATCGGCGGGGCTGACGGGCTCGATCCCGGCTTCAAGGCCGGGGCCGATACGCTCATCCGCATCTCCAGCATGACCTTGCCGCATGGCATGGTGCGGGTGATGCTGGCCGAGCAGCTCTATCGCGCCTGGTCGATCACGCAGAACCATCCGTATCACCGCGCCTGACGGCGTCCACCGCCGGCTTCCTGCCATCCGGTACCGGCTCTTGACATCCCTGGCTCAATGAAACAAGCGGACCACAAAATCTACCTCGCCTCGAAAAGCCCGCGCCGCCGCGAACTGCTGCGCCAGATCGGCATCGATTTCGAACTCATGCTCTCGGACAAGGAAGTCGACGAGAGCGTCCTGCCCGGCGAAGCCCCGCTGGACTATGTCGCCCGCGTCACCCGCGCCAAGCTCGACAGCGCCCAGCAGACCATGATCCTGCGCCAGCTGCCGCATCGTCCGCTGCTGGCGGCCGATACCACCGTGGTGGTGGACGACCTGATCCTGGGCAAACCGGCCGATCACGATGAAGCCGTGCGCATGATCACCCTGCTCTCCGGCCGCACCCACCAGGTCCTGACCAGCGTGGCCGTGGGGCTGACCCTCGGGGTGGAAACCGAGGTCTGGCAGATCGTGCAGCAGTCCGACGTCAGCTTTGCGCCCTTGACCGAAGAGGCCATTGCCGCCTATTGCAATACCGTCGAACCTTACGACAAGGCCGGCGCGTATGGCATCCAGGGGCTGGCCTCGGTCTTCATCAGCCATATCGTGGGCAGCCATTCCGGTATCATGGGGCTGCCGCTCTTCGAGACGGCTCAACTATTACAACAAGCGGGCGTTCGCATCCTATGAGCGAAGACATCCTCATCAACATCACGCCGCAGGAGACGCGCGTGGCGCTGATCCTGCAAGGCGCCGTGCAGGAACTGCACATCGAGCGCACCCTTTCGCGCGGCCTGGCCGGCAACATCTACCTGGGCAAAGTGGTGCGGGTACTGCCGGGCATGCAATCGGCCTTCATCGACATTGGCCTGGAGCGCGCCGCCTTCCTGCACGTGGCCGACATCTGGGAAGCCCGTCCGCACGACGGCCAGAACGCGCCGGCCATTCCCATCGAGAAACTGCTGCACGATGGCCAGACCATTACGGTGCAGGTCATCAAGGACCCCATCGGCACCAAGGGGGCGCGGCTGTCGACGCAGATCTCGATTGCCGGGCGCATGCTGGTCTACCTGCCGCAGGACAAGCACATCGGCATCTCCCAGCGCATCGAGAACGAAGCCGAGCGCGAACTTTTGCGCAGCAAGGTGCAGGCGCTGCTGCCACCTGAGGAAAAAGGCGGCTTCATCATCCGCACCATGGCCGAGGATGCTTCCGACAGCGACCTGCAGATGGACGTGGAATACCTGCGCACCACCTGGGCCACCATCATCAAGCAGGCCAAGACCAAGCCGGCACCCACCCTGCTGCACCAGGACCTGTCGCTGGCGCAGCGCGTGCTGCGCGACTTCGTCTCGGACCAGACCGCCACCATCCAGGTCGATTCGCGCGAGAACTTCCACATGCTGCAGGAGTTCGGTGCCATCTATACGCCCTCGGTGCTGCCCAAGCTGATGCACTACCGGGGCGAGCGTCCGCTGTTCGACCTGTATGGCGTGGAAGAGGAAATCGAGCGCGCCCTGGGCCGCCGCGTGGACCTGAAGTCGGGCGGCTACCTGATCGTCGACCAGACCGAAGCGATGACCACGATCGACGTCAACACCGGCAGCTTCGTCAACGGCCGCAACTTCGACGACACCATCTTCAAGACCAACCTGGAAGCGGCGCACGCGATTGCGCGCCAGCTGCGGCTGCGCAACCTGGGCGGCATCATCATCCTCGACTTCATCGACATGGAGAGCACGGAGCACCGCCACGCCGTGCTGGCCGAACTGGGCAAGGCGCTGCACCGCGACCGCACCAAGATCTCGGTCTCGGGCTTCTCCACGCTGGGGCTGGTGGAGATGACGCGCAAGCGTACCCGCGAATCGCTGGCCCACATCCTCTGCGAGACCTGCCCGGCCTGCAAGGGACGCGGCCAGGTCAAGACGCCGCGCACGGTGTGCTACGAGATCCTGCGCGAGGTCATGCGCGAGGCCAAGCAGTTCAATCCGCGCGAATTCCGCATCCTGGCGTCGCAGGTGGTGGTGGACATGTTCCTGGAAGAGGAATCGCAACACCTGGCCATGCTGGGCGATTTCATCGGCAAGCCGGTGTCGCTGCAGGTTCAGAGCGATTATCAGCAGGAGCAGTACGACATCATCCTGATGTAATCAGCACAGGCGCTCATAGACAGTACCCAGCGATGTCCAACGATCTTTTCCACTTTGCTTATCTGAAACCGCGCGATTTTGCGCTGCACGGTACCAGCATTGACCAATGGCTCAGCCAGGCCGAACCAGGCGATGCTCCCGTTCAGGTGACAGCGGATACGCCGGAGATGCTGGCACAGGTCACCAACGGCAGCCGCAACGGATGGATGGCGGCGATCATCGAAGAGTTGGCCCAAGCCAGCGCAATCAATGACCTCAGGGTGCTATACGGTGCCGAGGACATCGCGTATGCGTGGGAAGCTCCTGATACGTGGGAAAACGATGCAGGTGAGATCACCGAGTGGTCCCGCTGGAAAGCGATAAAGCTGCAGGATCAGGCCCTTCCCACTCTGGCCGAGGCCATCACGCGCTTGTTCGACTGGTCCAGCGCACATGTGGACGAACTGGCGGAAGACACTTTCAGCGATTTATGTTCAGCCGATGAATTGGCCGACGACATCCACCAACCAATCCTGACCAGCGCTCCGGCGAGCGATCCACGTGTGCGGTATGGAGAGGACGGCGAAGGCTCACATTGTCTCTACTCGTTTCTGCATTCCCTGTGCCAGCTATGCGTGAATGCACGGAACAAGGGCGAAAGCGTATTGCTGATCGTACAAACTTGAAAGAACACCAGGTCAGGCCAGATGTACCAGACTTTGCCTCCTGTGCAGTCACAGATCCTCTTCCTTAACGCCAGATAACGCGCCAGTGCATTTCAAGACGCCCCTGAGGCCGGTGAACACGGCATAATCTCTGTTTTTCGAACTCTGCATCACCTGCAAGCAAGGAATACCCCATGCTGTCCAACAACATAAAGCGTCTGGCCGCGCTGCACTGGCCCTACAAGAAGCGCCTGGCGCTGGCTTTCCTCGGCATGATCGTGACCGCCGCCACCGAACCGGTGGTGCCGTATATTTTCCAGGTGCTGCTGGACAAGGGCTTCGTGGGCAAACCCACGTTCTCGCTGTGGCTGGTGCCGGCAGCGGTGATCGGCATCTTCCTGATCCGCGGCATGGCCACCTTTACCAGTACTTACATGATGACCTGGGTCTCCACCCGCATCCTCAACGAGCTGCGCCGCCAGATGTTTGCGCGCATGCTGGATCTGCCCATTCACTTCTATGCCACCAACACGGTCGGCAAGGTCATCAACTCGATGATGTTTGAAGTGCAGCAGATCATCGACATGGTGACCAAGGTCTTCACTTCCATCCTGCGTTCCGCCCTGACCGTACTGGGCCTGCTGGGATGGCTGCTGTACCTGAACTGGACCCTGACCATCGTGACCCTGGTCCTCCTGCCGCTGGTCTCGATCGTGGTACGCGCCACCGGCAAGCGGCTCAAGAAGCTCAACCGTGACTCCCTCGCGGTGAACGCCGAACTGACCCAGCTGATCGAGGAAACCACGCGCGCCCAGCAAGTGATCAAGATCTTCGGTGGCCACGAATACGAAAAGAAGCGTTTCCACGACCGTGCCGAAAACCTGCGCCGCTATACCATGCGCATGACCGCCGCGTTTTCGTCGACCGTGCCGATCACGCAGCTGATGACGGCCTGTGCCGTGGCCATCGTGATCGTGATGGCGCTGATCCAGTCGGGCAATGGCCAGATCACCGTCGGCGGTTTCGTCTCCTTCATCACCGCCATGCTCATGCTGCTGGCTCCGCTGAAGCAGCTGGCCGAAATCAATGGCCCCCTGCAGCGCGGCATGGCCGCCGCCGAAGAAGTCTACAAGCTGATCGACAAGACTCCCGAGCGCGTCACCGGCGAGGCCCTGCAGCAGCGTGCGCAGGGCGAAGTGGAGCTGGTCGATGTGAGCTTCTCCTATCCCGGCCACGAGCAGCAGGCACTCAAGAACATCAACCTGCGCGTACGCGCCGGCGAGACCGTGGCCTTCGTCGGCATGTCCGGTGGCGGCAAATCGACGCTGGTGAGCCTGCTTCCCGGCTTCCATTCGGTGACCGCCGGCAAGATCCTGCTGGACGGCCGTGACATCGAATCGATCTCGCTGCTGAGCCTGCGCCAGCAGATCGCCATGGTCAACCAGAACACCGTGCTGTTCGACGACACCCTGGCGGCCAACATCTCCTATGGCGACCAGTCGCCCGATCCGGCGCGCATCCTCGCTGCCGTGGAAGCCGCGCACCTGACCGACGTGGTGCAAGGCCTGCCGCAAGGCATGGAGACCCGCATCGGCGACAATGGCTCGCGCCTGTCAGGCGGCCAGCGCCAGCGCGTGGCGATTGCCCGCGCGATCTACAAGGATGCTCCCATCCTGATCCTCGACGAGGCCACCTCGGCCCTCGACACCGAATCCGAACGCGCGGTCCAGGCCGCGCTGGAACGCCTGATGCAAGGGCGCACCACCTTCGTCATCGCGCACCGCCTGTCGACCATCGAGC
>NZ_DBIC01000157.1:0-5509 GCF_002296545.1 Herbaspirillum sp. UBA812
TCAGTTGCTCCATGAGCCTATTGGCATCGATCATGTGATTGTTGAGCTGGCGCAGCCGCCGCTCCAGCGAGCCGAAGGCCAGAGTGGAATTCTCGGCCTCGCGCTTGGCCAGGGCCAGTCCGCTCAGTTCGGTGAAGAAGGCCGAACTGAAGCTGATTTCCGAGAGCCGCTGGCCGATGTCGTGGCTGGAGGTGGGCGTGCCGGCCCGGCGGCTGGGATGCAGCAGCACCACCATCACGTCACGTGCGGCACAGGAATGCAAGAGCGGGAAAATCGGCGGATTGGCGGTCAGGCCGCCATCCCAATAGGCTTCGCCATCGATCTCGATGGGCCGGTGCAGCGAAGGCAGGCAGGCCGAGGCCAGCAGCACTTCCACCGAGAGATCGGGATTGCGGAAAATCTTGAGCGTGCCGGTACTGACCTGGGTAGCCGCAATGAACAATTTCAGCTCACGCTGGCTGCGCAGGCGTTCGAAATCGACCTGCTCCACCAGGATGTCGCGCAGGGGATTGATATCCAGCGGATTGAGTTGCGTGGGCGAGAAGAAGCGCGTCATCGCCAGCAGCGCCTGCATGCCGGGCATGGGCGTGGGATTGGCGATGACGGGCGCGCCTTCGGTCGTGACATGGTCCATCGGCACGCCATTGGAGAGCGCCGTCCAGAAGCGCTCCAGCGCCGCACGGGCACCGTCGCGCCCGTCCTGCACGTAGCCCTGGGCCATCACGGCTGCATTCATGGCCCCGGCAGAGGCACCGCTGATGCCTTCCAGGTCCAGCCGGCCATCCTCCAGCAAACGATCCAGCACGCCCCAGGTGAAGGCGCCATGCGAGCCCCCGCCTTGCAGGGCCAGACTGACGATCTTGTTCGACATGATGTCCTTTATCTTCACGTGCCACGTGACAGACCCGCACAATGTGGCCGGGCGCATGCGCAGTGCCGCGCTGTCACGCCGGCGTCACCACTTCAGCTTATGCTGCACTGCACTATCATGGTATAACAGGAAGACGGCTGGAGATAGTGGCAGCTTGGAGAGACATTCTGATTCCAGCAGGAAACATCTGGCTATCCAGCTCAGCCATTGTAACCATGTACTGACGTAACGACGGACACAGCAGAGGACACATGAAATCGATTTGCGTATATTGCGGTTCTTCCCCCGGCGCTTCCCCGGCCTATGCCGAGGCAGCGCGCAAGCTGGCTCAGGAGATGGTGAAGAACAACATCGCCCTGGTCTATGGCGGCGGCAATGTGGGCCTGATGGGCATCATCGCCAGTGAAGTCATGAAGCTGGGCGGCGAAGCCACCGGCGTCATCCCCAAAGCCTTGCTGGACAAGGAGCTGGGCCACGACGGCCTGACCCGCCTGCACATCGTCAAGGACATGCACGAACGCAAGGCCATGATGGCCGAGCTCTCCGATGGCTTCGTGGCCATGCCCGGCGGCATGGGCACCCTGGAAGAACTGTTCGAGGTGCTGACCTGGGCCCAGTTGGGCTTCCACTACAAGCCGATCTGCCTGTACAACGTGGATGGCTTCTACAACAACCTGATCGCCTTCGTCGACCATCTGGTCTCGCAGCGCTTCGTCAGCAGCGACCAGTCCGGGCTAATGATGCATGAGGCCGATCCGGTCAAGCTGATCGAGCGCTTCCAGACCTTCAAGCCGACCTACAAGACCAAGTGGGCCGACCGTGAAGCGGTGGCCAACCTGGTGCCCTGATACCGGTTTTTTACACAAACGTTCATCTGGCGCTAGCAACGACAACGCCCGTCCCTCTTGCGAGGCGACGGGCGTGTCGTTTCATTCACTTCGGCCTGGAACCGCCGTCACGGCGGGCTTGCCGCTTCAGGCCTCCAGCGCCTGGCGGAAATCGGCCACCAGGTCATCGGTATCTTCCAGCCCCACGGACACACGAATGAGCGACTCGGCGATGCCCATGCTGGCGCGGCGCTCAGCCCCCATCTCGTAGAAGATGGTGTGCGCCACCGGGATCACCAGCGTACGGGTGTCGCCCAGGTTACTGGCGGCCACGGCCAGGTTCAGCCGGTTGAGGTAATCGAAGCAATCGATGCTGTCCTTCAGCTCGAAGGACATCAGGCTGCCGAAAGCGCGGAACAGCTGCTTGCACAAGACGTGCTGGGGATGCGACTCCAGCCCCGGATAGTGGACCGCTGCCACGCGCGGATCCGCTTCCAGCATCTGGGCCAGCGCCAGCGCATTCTTGCATTCACGTTCCTGGCGCAGGGCCATGGTCTCGGCGCCAACGGCGATGTGGTGCGCCGCTTCCGGGCCCAGCGTGGCGCCGAAGTCGCGCAATGCCTTGGCGCGGATCTGCGCCATGCCCCATTGCGGGGCCGGGTTCTTCTTGTAGCTGTCGGCAATGTGCGGGTAGCGCGTCCAGTCGTATTCACCGGTATCGGTCAGCGCGCCACCGAGGGCATTGCCGTGGCCACCGATGGACTTGGTCAGCGAATTGACCACCAGGCCCGCACCGACCGTCTTGGGACGGAACAGGTAAGGCGAGGTCATGGTGTTGTCCACCACGTAGAGGATGCCGCGCTCGCGGCACAGCTCGCCGATGCGCTTCAAGTCCGCCACCTGGGTGCGCGGGTTGGCGATGGTTTCCACGAAGACCAGGCGGGTCTGCGGCGTGATGGCCGCTTCCACGTTCTTCACATCGGTGGCGTCGACCATGGAGACCTTGGCCCCCTGCGCGGCCACCGTCATCCACAGGCTGTTGGTATTGCCGAACAGGAAAGCCGATGACACCACATGATCACCCTCGCGCAGCAGACCCTGGACGATGGCGCCAATGGCGGCCATGCCGGTGGCAAAGCAGATGGTGGACTTGCCGTCTTCCATCTTGGTGATCTTGTCTTCCAGCGCCGACACGGTCGGATTGCCCTGGCGGCCATAGCGATAGCCTGGCTGCTTGCCCTGGAACACCTCGGCCAGCTGGCGCGCATCTTCATAGCCGAAGGTCACGGAGGTGTGGATGGGCTTGTGCAGCGAGCCGTGTTCGATGCCCTTCTGGCGGTCGCTGTGGAGGATGGTAGTGGTGAAGCCGTAGGTCTTTTTATCGTTCATCGCGTAGTCGGAAAGGCAGAAGAAATGAGCAAGGCCGGCGCACGGCCAAGGGCAAAATGATAAGCCAGATTCCCGTCGGCTGGTTTGCATGGCACCTCAACGCAAAACGCCGGTGCCGCCAAAGCGGCCACCGGCGTCCTGTTCCAGCCTGGAATCAGACGGCGGGGATCAGTCCACGCGCGCCAGGTTCAGGTTCAGCTGGGAACGCACCACATCCTCCAGCGCCGGCTTGGGATTCTTGCGGGCGTATTCGATGCGGTCCAGGTATTCCTGGGTGATGTCGCCGGTGATGTAGTGACCATCGAAGCAGGAGGCCTCGAATTGCTTCAGGGCCGGGTTGGCGTCGGAGATGGCGCGCTTCAGGGCTTCCACATCCTGGTACACCAGGGCGTCGGCGGTGATCTCGCGGCAGACTTCTTCGTCGCTGCGGCCGAAGGCGATCAGTTCGTCACGGGTCGGCATGTCGATGCCGTACACGTTGGGGAACTTCACCGGCGGCGCGGCCGACGCGAAGATCACGTTCTTGGCGCCCGACTCGCGGGCCATCTGCACGATTTCACGGCTGGTGGTGCCGCGCACGATGGAGTCATCCACCAGCAGCACGTTCTTGCCCTTGAATTCGCTGCCGATGGCGTTGAGCTTCTGGCGCACCGACTTCTTGCGCAGCGCCTGGCCCGGCATGATGAAGGTACGGCCGATGTAGCGGTTCTTGATGAAGCCTTCGCGGTACTCGATGCCCAGCTTGAGGGCCAGTTCCATGGCCGCCGGACGCGAGGAATCGGGAATCGGCATGACCACGTCGATCTCGCCATGCTTGAACTGGCTGCGGATCTTGTCGGCCAGGAATTCGCCCATTTTGAGACGGGTGGCGTAGACCGAAGCGCCATCGATGATGGAGTCCGGACGAGCCAGGTAGACGTATTCGAAGGCGCAGGGGTTCAGCGTCGGGTTCTCGGCGCATTGCTGGTTGTACAGCTTGCCGTCGTTGTCGATGAAGATCGCTTCACCCGGGTTGACGTCGCGCAGGAAGCGGAAGCCCATGCCTTCCAGGGCCACCGATTCGCTGGCCATCATGTATTCGATGCCCTTGTCGCTCTCGTTGAAGCCCAGGCACATCGGACGGATGCCGTACGGATCGCGGAAGCCCAGCAGACCATAACCGGCGATCTGCGCCACCACGGCGTAGGAGCCGCGCACGCGCTTGTGCACCATGGCCACGGCCTTGAAGAGTGCAGCCGGGTCCAGCGAGTAGCCGGTAGTGGCTTGCTGGATCTCGTGGGCCAGCACGTTCAGCAGCACTTCAGTATCGGAATCGGTGTTGATGTGGCGGCGATCGTTCTTGAACATCTCGATCTTCAACTGTTCCGCATTGGTCAGGTTGCCGTTGTGCGCCAGGATGATGCCGAAGGGGGCATTGACGTAGAAGGGCTGTGCTTCTTCTTCCGAGGACGAGCTGCCTGCGGTCGGGTAGCGCACCTGGCCGATGCCGGTGTTGCCGGGCAGCGAGCGCATGTTGCGGGTACGGAACACGTCGCGCACCAGGCCATTGGCCTTGTGCATCGAGAAACCGTTGCTGTGGTTGGTTGCGATCCCCGCCGCATCCTGGCCGCGGTGCTGCAGCAGCAGCAGCGCGTCATACAGCATCTGGTTGACGGGACTATGAGAGACGATACCGACGATGCCACACATGGTGGACTCCTAACGAAAAACGAAAACGAAAATGAACCACGACTGCCACGCCACTCCCGCGATCCGATGGTCCCCGCCACGGGGCGCCCATCCGCTCACACCGGAGTGGAAAAACTCACATGCTCGGCCAGCTTGCCCGGCAGGTAGGGCAGCACCGCTTCGGCGGCCTGCTCGACCCAGGGACTGAAGCGCGCCTGCTTCCAGAAATCCTGTTGCGGAATGGCCGTGGTACCGCACAGCAAGGCCACCGCCACCACCAGCAATACCCCGCGCGCCACACCGAAAATGCTGCCCAGCGTGCGATCGAGGAAACCCAGGCCGGTCGCCTTGACCAGCTCGCCCAGCGTCTTGGCCACCAGCGCCATCAACAGGCGCGTGCCGATGAAGAGGGCAATGAAGGCCACGATCAAGCGCGTCAGTTCACCCGGCACCACATCCGGCAGCATCGTCGATAACGCCTCGCCATAGGTGTTGGCCACCACCAGCGCGACAATCCAGCCGGCCAGGGACAACACCTCGCGCACCAGCCCGCGCAGGGTGCCGATGATCACCGAACAGGCCAGGATCAGCAGCACCAGGTAGTCAAATATCGTCACGATGACAACAATATGCGGCTATCTGTAGCCAAATTCAAGCAGGAACAATCGTGGCATTCAGGCCCAGCTTCTTGATTCGGCCGCCCATGCGTTCGGCTTCCTCGCGGCTGGCGAAGGGGCCGACGCGAATGCGCGTG
>NZ_DBIC01000399.1:0-21627 GCF_002296545.1 Herbaspirillum sp. UBA812
CACCGTCACCAGCGTGGTGGTGAAGCCCGGCAGGTTGGTGGTCTGCGGCTCGCGCGCCAGTTGCGCCATCAGTTCCTCGGAGGGCTTGATGTCGACGTAGCGCGAGATGAAGGCACCGAACAGGGGGCCGGCGATGATGACGGTCGGCAGGCCCACCAGCAGACCATAGAAGATGGTCTTGCCGATGTCGGCACCGAAGATGCCGATGGCCAGCAGCGGGCCCGGATGCGGCGGCACCAGGCCGTGCATCACCGACAGGCTGGCCAGCATGGGCATGCCGATCTTGAACAGCGGCACGCCGGAGCGGCGCGCCACGATGAACACCAGCGGGATCAGCAGCACGAAGCCGATCTCGAAGAACAGGGGAATGCCAACCAGGAAGGCCCCCATCATCATGGCCCAGTGCACGCGCTCGCGGCCGAAGGCGCGCACCAGAGTCTGGGAAATCTGGTCAGCGCCGCCGGACTCGGCCATCAGCTTGCCCAGCATGGTACCCAGGCCCAGCACGATGCCGACGAAACCGAGCACGCCGCCGAAGCCGTCCTGGAAGGACTTGACGATCTTGGGCAGCGGCATGCCGGAGATCAAGCCGAGGAAGCCCGATGTGATGGTCAGGGCGATGAAGGGATGGATGCGCAGGCGCGTGATCATCAGGATCAGCGCGAGGATCGCAATGACTGCATTGAACAGCAAGGTGGCGTCGTGGCTCATGCCCAGCATGGGATCTCCGATTGCCGATAGCCGATGGCGCACGATCCCTGGTTCAGCGCAGCAGCGCGGCCCCGCGCATGGCGCCAGGGCGAGCGTCTCCTGCGGCCTCTCCTGGAGAAGGCACGGGCATCTGCACTATCTGCGTAGTGTTTTATTGAGGAACCCACGAGGGCTGCACTGAGTTCCGTTCCTGAGTGTGGTATGCCGCCGCCAGCTCCGCCGCCGTGTGCCCGGAGGTTCAGATGTTAGCGTTAACATGGGGCGCGATGATAACGCTAACATTTTGCGCGGGTCAAACACTTGTTGTGTTGCGGTGCGTCAGAAGCGGGACTTGAGCGGGCGCCGGTGCGATATAAATTGTTTTGCGGAAATACCCGAAAGGACTTCCCGCATGCCAAGAGGGCCCCGCAAGCAGGTATCATGTCGCCACTTCGAATGACCGCCCTCCCCTGCATCCATGACCCAGCGCGCAGCACCCAAGTCCAAGCCCAAGGCCCCACCCGCCGTGCGCGGTAGCCGCGCCACCGGGCGCGTCACCATCATCGACGTGGCGGCCGAGGCCGGGGTGAGCCCGATGACGGTGTCCCGTGCGCTGAAAAATCCCGGCCTGGTGCAGGAACAGTCGCGCCAGCGCATCCTGGAAGCCATCGATCGGCTGGGCTATGTGCCCAATCAGGCGGCATCGACGCTGGCCTCGGCGCGCTCGCAGGTGATCGCGGTGCTGGTGCCGTCGCTGACCAATGCGGTTTTCATCGAGACGCTTTCCGGTATTCGTGACTACCTGGCCGGTGCCGGCTACCAGTTCCTGATCGGCGAGACCGGTTACGTGCGCGCCAAGGAAGAGCAGCTCATCGCCACCTATCTGGCCCATGCTCCCGCCGGCTTCCTGCTCTCCAGCAGCGAGCAGCACGACATCCTGCAGGCCCGTCCCGGCAGCCGGGATATCCCGGCGGTGCGCATGTTCGACCTGGGACGCAGCCAGCATGATTTCTCGGTGGGCTTCTCGCAGACACGTGCCGGGCATGCGGTGGCCCGCCATCTGGTCGAACGCGGCTACCGGCGCCCGGCTTTCCTGGCGGCCCAGCTCGACCCGCGCATGATGAAGCGCCGTGAGGGCTTCCGCAAAGGCTTGCTGGAAGCGGGCATCAAGCCGGAGATCGAAGTCTTGCTGCCCGAGCCGACCACCGTCGACATGGGCGCGCAACTGCTGCGGCGGGTGCTGGAACAGCATCCGGAATGCGATTCCGTGTTCTGCTGCAATGATGACCTGGCACTGGGCGCGCTGTTCGAATGCCAGCGCCAGGGCATCAGCGTGCCGCGCGAGATGGCCATTGCCGGTTTCAACGATCTGTCCTGGGCGGCTTGCGCCACCCCCTCCATCACCACCGTGGTCACGCCGCGCTACGACATCGGCTACAAGTCGGCCGAAATGCTGGTACGCCAGCTCAAGGGCGAAGACATTCCCAAAGGCCGCCTGGACCTGGGCTTCGAGCTGGCGCTGCGCGAAAGTACCTGAGCGAGCGTTTGCGTTTGTATTTACGTTCGCGCCTGCATCCCACGCATCCGTGGACGAATCGGCGCCAATAATCCATCCATCGCCGGCTCCCGGCTCTGGACAGAAACTTGCCATTCTCTACAATCTCCCGGTGTCGTTCTGCTCTGCAAGAATGCAGCAGCACAGCAATAGGCTGATGCAGGGATGCAGCAGCGCGGACGGCATTTCTATAAATAATATGCAGATAACCAAGTCCAGATCACCAGGAGCAACCCTCATGCAGACATTCACCGGTCTTTGCAAACCCGCCGCCATGGCCCTGCTGCCGCTGTGCGGCGCGCTGGCCTTCCTGCCAGCCTCGGCCCAGACGGCAGCGCCGTCGGCCCCGGTCGTCAAGTACGACCTGACCTATGACATCATCAGCCCGGTCCACAGCCAGCACGGCATGGTGGCCACCGAGCAGGAGCTGGCCACCAAGGTCGGCGTGGATATCCTCAAGAAGGGCGGCAATGCCGTCGACGCCGGCGTGGCCGTAGGCTTTGCCCTGGCCGTGGTGCTGCCCAATGCGGGCAACATCGGCGGTGGCGGTTTCATGATGATCCACGACGCCAAGACCGGCAAGAACGTGGCGCTGGACTTCCGCGAGATGGCCCCGCAGCGCGCCACCCGCAACATGTACCTGGACGACAAGGGCAACGTGGTGCCCGGCCGTTCGCTCTATACCCACCTGGCCGTGGGCGTGCCCGGCACCGTCGCGGGCCTGTCGCATGCGCTCTCCAAGTACGGCACGATGAAGCTGTCGCAGGTGATCCAGCCGGCCATCGAACTGGCCGAAAAGGGTTACCCGGTCAGCCGCAGCCTGGCGCTGATCCTCTCGGCCGAGCGCGAACACCTGGGCCAGTGGGATTCCTCCAAGGCGATCTTCTTCAAGGAAGGCCGTCCCCTGAAGGAAGGCGAGATGCTGGTCCAGAAGGACCTGGCCAAGTCGCTGCGCCTGATCGCCAAGGAAGGTCCGAAGGCCTTCTATGACGGTGCCATCGCCAAGAAGATCGTGGCCGAGATGGACAAGCACGGCGGCCTCATCACCGCCGAGGACCTGAAGAACTATAAGGTCGTCGAACGCGTGCCGGTCTCCGGCAACTATCGCGGCTACCAGGTCATGTCGATGCCGCCGCCGAGCTCGGGCGGTGTGCACATCATCCAGATGATGAACATCCTGGAACGCTATCCCCTGAAGCAGTACGGTGCCGACAGCGCGCAGACCATCCACCTGATGGCCGAAACCATGAAGCTGGCCTATGCCGACCGCTCCGAATACCTGGGCGATCCGGATTTCACCAAGGTCCCGGTCAAGGGCCTGACTTCGCGTGCCTATGCCGACGAGCTGGCCAAGAAGATCAACCCGGACCGCGCCACGCCCTCCACCGAGATCAAGCCGGGCCAGCCGCAGCCGTATGAAAGCGACCAGACCACCCATTACTCGGTGGCCGACAAGGACGGCAACCTGGTGGCGACCACCTACACGCTGAACCTGAACTTCGGCAGCGGCATCGTCGCCACCGGTACCGGCATCACCTTGAACAACGAGATGGATGACTTCGCCGCCAAGCCGGGCGTGCCCAATGCATTCGGGCTCATCGGTGGCGACGCCAATGCGGTCGGCCCCTACAAGCGTCCGCTGTCGTCGATGTCGCCGACCTTCGTGCTCAAGGATGGCAAGCCCTTCCTGGTCACCGGCAGCCCGGGTGGCAGCCGCATCATCACTACCACCCTGCAGACCATCCTCAACGTGATCGACCACGACATGAACGTGGCCGAAGCCACCATCACGCCGCGTATCCACCACCAGTGGGCACCGGACCAGCTGCGCGTGGAAAAGGGCTTGTCGGCCGATACGCTCAAGATCCTGCAGGACAAGGGCCAGAAGATCAGCGTGCAGCCTTCCATGGGCCGTACCCAGACCATCCAGATCCGTCCGGATGGCTTTGACGGCTTCTCGGATCCGCGCAATCCGGATGGACGTACGCTGGGATTCTGAAGCATCGGTGATTGACGCAGTGATGCGCTGATGTGATTCCACATCACGCATTTTATCCGGCACGGAACCGGACCGGCCGCTGCCGGTCCCCACCATGGCTCCCGATGATTCGGGAGCCATTTTTTATCAGGGAGCGCGTTTCACTTCCCGCACGATGGCTGCCATTTTTCAAGAAACGTTCATTTCCTGAAACGGCGATCTGAACCGGCCTACCCGGTATCAAAACTTATTTTCACTCCGGCACAATAAAATTGTTCGAACTCCGATCAGATTTCTTTGCCGCACTTTACTCACTCCCAAAAAATCACCACTCGATTTCGCGAGAGCGCCTCCGACGCGGCTTTCCGGGCAATTCCAATTACCTGCCTGCTGGCTTTCTGAATTTATTCGATCAAACTCAAGAAAATTTTCGAGACATTCTTCGAAATCTGAAGAGCCGTATTTCGTTAAATTTTTGTATTTCGGTTTTATTCCCTTGATCCCCTTATCAGGACAAAACGACGCCATCACTATGGCAGGCGTTTGTCACTGAGCACGATTTTTCATCCGCTCACGTTCACCCGTACCGCGCACCGAAAGGTGTCTTGCCGGCAGGCACCTGCCCTGTCCTGCCAGCGGCTTGGCGTGAGCGATGAAAGCGTGCGTGACCCGATTTCGATTCGTCACTTTCTAGGGAGTACCACCATGACCGTTACCGTTCTCAAGCTGTCCGACGCCGACGCCTATCTCAAGAACATTTCCATCAGGAGCATCAAGGACGTCCGCGCGCTGGACGTGGACCTGATGCTGGTGCTGGTCAACGGAGATCGCATCATCATCAGCAGCGGCGCGGTCAGCGCCATGAGCGCCCCGGAGTCCTCGTTGCAGTTCGCCAATGGCCAACTGCCGCTGGCCAGCGTGTTCCAGCAGATCGACAAGATCGATGTCTCGCCGGAAGCCAACCTGACCGTCAGTTCCAAGGAAATCACGCGCTACAACCAGAACAACGCCAGGAACAAGAAGGCCCGCAAGAACGACGAGGAAGACAGCGACAAGCCGGTAGTGGTCGAGGACGGCGAGCGCGATCCCAGCGCTGCTGCAGAGACCAGCGGCAGCAGCGGCAACACCGAGCGGCCCAACTTTTCGCCCACCAGATCTCCTGACAACCAGAGCCAGATCGCCGATGCCGAAATCAACTCGCAGCATGAAAAGAACTGGGGCGTGCAATGGCCCATCGCGGCCGGCGCGCTGGCGCTGCTGGCAGCGGCCGGGGGCGGTGGTGGTGGCGGCGGCAGCGGGGGCGGCAATGGCGGTAGCGCTGCTAACGGTGGCAGCGGCGGCGCAGGCAGTGGCGCAGGCGCTGCAGCCGCCGGCAGTGCAGGTGCAGGCACGGTCGACCCGTCCGCCGCAGTCATCCGGGGCAACGCCGCGCTGGGTGCCATCAAGAACGCGAACGTCACGGCCTATGACGCAGCCGGCAATGCCATCAGCGATACCGTGGCCGTGGTCGACGGCAAGTACACGCTGACGCTCAAGCATCCGCTCTACAAGGGCCCGATGATGCTGGTGGTGCGCGACAACACCCCCGGCGGAGCCGACAACTACATCGATGAAGGCAGCCTGCAGCTCACCGACCTGGGCCCCACGCCGCTGCGTGCACTGGTCATGGCCAGCGGCGTCAACCAGAACGTCAACGTCACCGCACTGACCGAACTGGCCGTGCTCAAGGCCGGTCTGGACCAGGGCGTCACGCGCGCGGCCGAGCAGCCTGACGTCACGGCCGAACGCATCATCGCCGCCAACAATGCGGTCAGCGGCTTCTTCAAGGTCGATATTCTCGGGACGGACGTGGTCACCACTTCCGCCGCCCATGCGAACGGACGCGGCATCCCCAATCCCAGCTTCAACAGTGCGTTGAGCGTGGAGACGCAGAACTATGGCGCAGCCCTGAAGGCCATCGCCAACCTGGTCCGGCTGGACAAGAAGACTTACCCCAACCAGGCCAGCGCACTGGTGCGCCTGGCTGACAGCCTGGACTTCGTCGACGAGGCCGGCAGCGGCCTGAAATGGGCGACCACTGCACGCGGCCAGACGCTGGCCAAGGCCAGCGCCCTGCAAGGAGCGCTGTTCAGCGAGCCGCTGACGCAGATCATCGAGAATCCCGACAGCACGGATGATGCAGTAGAAGGCGCCCAGCGCACGCTGGAGGCTTTGCAGAACCTGCCCAACGGCAGCACGGTGGCCGACTACCTGATCAACAATCACGTGGCCATCCCCAACCCGATCATCACCATCCGCAATGCCGTGGTCAGCGACTCCAAGCTGTGGCAGACGGCTCCGCTCAACAGCACGCTGGTGCTGGACCAGGGGGACCTGCTGGACGGCGACCTGCGCGTCAAGACCACGCCCAATGCCAAAGTCTGGGTGATCATCAAGGGTACGGACAACCTCGGGCATGAGGTCAGCGTGAACCTGCCCGTGGCCCACGCCGATGCCAACGGCAACGCCATCCTCAAAGCCAGTGAGGAGAACATGGAGGTCCTGCACGGCGTCGACCGCGGCCGCGCCATCAGCGCCCAGGTCACCGTGACCGACGGCAGCAACAGCCGCACCAACCATGCGCTGTGGAGCAGCAGCAATACCGATGTGCGGGTGGACCTGAATACCCCCGAGAGCATGACCCGCTTTGCCGCGCAAAATCCGCTGAGCCTGGTCAGCGATACCTTCTACAACGACAGCAGCGCCGGCGGCGACAGCGGCAGGTTCCCCGCCACGCAGGGCGACAGCGACCGCATCACTCGCGATGGCAGACTGCGCATTGCCCTGACCAAGGCGCTCAACGGCGAAAGTGAAGTGTTGCAACTGGCCGTGGCCAGCAGCACCGACCGCAACGGCAACCCGGTATGGGACAGCTGGCACGAAGTGAATGGACTGACCGAAAACGGCAGCCCCGCCGCAGGCCGCTTCATCTACGAGACTGGCAAGGTGACCGAAGCCAACGGCCAGATCTGGGTCAAGGCGCGCATCGTGCAAAAGGGGCGCGAGTTCACCGGCGGCTACGGCAATGCCAACACGCTGGAGACACCGCTGCACTTCACCCTGGACAGTCTCGCCCCCACGCCCCTCCGCCTGCGCCTGCCCACGGGTGCGGACGATGGCATCGCCAGCGACGATGGCATCACGCGCCAGCGCGATACCAGGCTGGAACTGATGGCCCCGCGCGAAGGCGGCGCGGAACTGCACCTGCAGCTGCAGGCCGTGCCCGGTACCGCCAATGACACCCTGGCGGCGATCAATACCGCCAGCGTCAGCCGCACCATCGCGCCCGGCAGCTGGATCACCCTCAGGGCCGACGAACACCTGGTCATGCGCGGCAACACCAAGACCGGCAACGGCAAGGTAGCACTGAAGCTGCGCCACATCGACGCGGCCGGCAACTACAGCGAGATCAGCCAGACCTTCGTCACCGACAGTACCGGCACCATCGAACTGGTCAACCTGCTGGTGCAGCGCCAGACTGCGCTCAAGGATGCGCGTACAGCCATGGCACAAGCACAAACCGCCTTCGACACGGCGACGGCCACCGAGCGCACCGCCAAGCAGACCGTGCTGGCAGCCGCACAGCGGGTCGAGCAGGCCGCCCGCAAGGCCCATGAAGAGGCCGTCGTGAGCGTGCGCACGGCATTGACTACAGCACGTGAGGATGGCACGTATCGCCTTGATGAAGTCTTGAACCACGGCACCGATAAAGCCTATCTCCCGGCCATCGTCAACCAGCTCAGCCGCGCCACCAATGTGGAGCAGATCAATCACCAAAGCGGACTGGAGAGCTTCGTCACGGATGCCATGCAGAAGGCCAACGCTGCCGTGACCAAGGCTTCCCTCTACGGGGATGATCCGGCCAAACCGGCACCGGATCACGAGGATTTCTTCGCCATGGGCGTGCTGGGCCTGGACAATAATGCGGTGGCCATGGCGGCGGTGGTGAATGCCATCGAGAAGCTACCGAAGGACAAGACCAATTCCATTGGCAAGATCCAGGCGGTCACCGACGCCTACCTGAAGGTGCTGGCGCTGGCCAATCAGCAGAGCGATACGGCAGACACGGCACTGCCCACTGCCGCCGTCTACGCAATCCTGGGAGTGAGCCCGGCCCTGAGCCCGGCGGCGGCGACCATCCTGGGCAATGTGCTCGATGACAAGAAAACACAGGATGTCGATACCATCGCCAAGCTGAGCCGGATCGCCGCATCGGCGCAGCGCATCGCGGAGCAGGCGGCCAATGCCACGGCCGCCCATGCACCGACCGTGGACGACTTCGTCAACCTGGGCATCAATGGCGTAACGCCGGACAACCTGGCCGCCGTGCGCAACAGCCTCTATGACGTTCCCGCCATCCTGCGCGAGGCCACCAGCCCCGACAGGGTGATCGGCACGGTCGACACCTTGCGGGAGGTCAAGTCGATCGTCGCCCACAACATCGGCCAACTGCAGGTGCTGATCAACTATGCAGAGGGCCGCTCGCCGATCAATCCTGCGTCACCGCTGCAAACGGAACCAGTCGAGGAGAATTACCGCCCGCCATCCTCCCTGGGCCTGATCTCGGCCGTGACCGCCTCGAACCTGCCATCGATCAACAGCGCGCTGCGGGCCGTGGGCGCAGCCAACATGAACTCGTGGCAGAAGGTCGGTGAGATTGTCGCTTCGTATGAGCGCATCCTCACCGCGGCCAATGGCAACCCGGGCGATGCATCCTCCCTGCCCGCGCTGGAGGACTATGTCCGGGTGGGCGTCAAGGCCCTCACCAACGTATTCAGCAGCGCTGGCGCGGTCGATACTGCCGGCCAGGCCAGTGCCGTGCGCCTGCTGTCGGAAGTCATTGACGGGAGTGCTCGCAGCAAAGTGGCCACCGTCCCCGCCCTGGAGGCACTGGCCGACATCGCCGCGCGCACGGTCCATCTGGCCAAGCAGCGCGACACCGCGCTCAGCGCCACGGAACTGAAGCAGCTGCTGTCTGCTGCTGATCTCTACGACGATGCACAGATGGCGATCATCCGTTCCGGCATCACCGGTACCAAGGATGATGGCACCAGGGTCAACAGCGTACAGGGGCTGCGCGATGTGATCGACAAGGCACTGGCCGCCGCCGCGAAGATCCGGGCCTATGCCGACGACGCCAACAAAACCGCACCTGTCGTCGACGATTATCGCGACCTCGGCATTGCCGGCATCGATAGCACCACCAAGGCCACTGCCCTCAACAGCAGCCTGGCCACCGACAAGATCAACGGAGCCGCAGTGGCCTCGCCTGCCGCCCTGCAAGCCATCGCCGATGCCTACCTGCGCATCATCGGCGAAGCCGGCGATGTCGCCAATGCCAACACCGATCCGGGCGCGGCGGACTACACCGCCATCGGCGTGGAGATCTCCCTCACCGCCAATGCCGCGCAATTGCTCAACTCCGTCCTGCACAAGAAGAGTGCCGAAGACGTGGGCACCGTGGCCAAGGTCACGGTGCTGGCACAAGCCGCAGTGGACCTGCACGCCCTCGCCAAGGGCGCGCCCGAACCCGAAGACGCGCTTGCGCTGACCACCGCCCAACTGACGGCCATCAAGGCCCAGCTCACCAAACTCGGCGTGACCTCTCCCGACGACGCGGTGCTGCCAGCGGTAATTGCCGCCCTGCGCTTGAGCCCTGCCGATGGCGCGAAGATCAACACGCTGGACAAGCTGCAACAGCTTGCCGACAAGGCCGCCGATGCACAGCGCAAGATCAGTCTCTACGCCGATGATGCCAGCAAGCCCAAACCGACCACCGATGATTATCTCGACATGGGCGTGGACAAGGTCAACGTCCTCAATCTCGACGCGATCAACTCCGCGCTGGCCAGCCCGCTGGTCGAATCGGCACAGACCGCCAGCCCGAAGCTGGTACAGGGCATCGTCACCTCGTACGCAAGAATCCTGGCGGCGGCCGATGGCATTGCAGGCAATGCCACCACACCGGCGAGCGCGCCAACCGCGCCCACGGCCGTCGACTACGAACGCGTGGGCATCAAGACGGAACTGGTCACCAAACTGAAGGACATTGCCTACCCGCTGCTGGGAATGCTCAATACCCTGGTCGATGCCACCAGCGAGGCCAAGGTCAATACCGTGGCGCTGCTGCAGGAGCGCGCCGAGATCGCCGACAAGATCATTGCCCAGGTCCGGGGCGTGCCCGGCGACAGCAAGGTCAGACAGCCAGAGCTGGAAACGGTCGGCATCACCGGATTGCAGGCCGACACCTTCGCCGCCGTCCTCTCGGCACTGGCGGGCAGCAAGGATGACGGTTCGGAAGTGATCGGCCAGATCGGCGGCACCTTGCGCCTGCAGCTCCTGGCCAACAAGGCCCATGCAGCCCAGCGGGTGCTGGAGAACTACGCCGACAACAAGACGGACGCCACCGAGCCGACCAGCGACACTTACAAAGATATCGGTCTTGACCTGGCCAACCACCTGCCGCAGGCCGGCAGTACGGCCAAGGCCGTGGCCGCCCTCAACAGCGCATTGCAAACCACCGCCGTGACCAAGGCGCAGGTCAATCCGCCGGCCAGACTCAAGGAAATCATCGAGAGCTACCAGAAGGTCCTGGCGGCCGCAAACGGGGAAGCGCCCGCCGATGGCAGCCTGAGTTCCGAAGCCAGCCAGATCACGGCGGAGGGACTTGGCAAGCTGGGCATTACCGGTCTGGCCGCTGCCCCTGACGAGCTGCTGCGCAATGTGCAGGCGGTGGTGGACGGCATGGCACGCGAGAAGGCGCTGGAGGTGGCCAACCTGCAGAACAGCGTGAATATCCTGTTGAAGATCAGCCGGCTGGCCGACGGCACGGCCGGCAATGCGACCGTCGCTGACCAATTCACCGATGCCCTTGCGGAACTGGAAGCCGTCGGGATTACCGTGACCGACCCGGTCGTGGCGCAAGCGGCAGTCAGCGCCATCGATGCAGTGCGCTTCACCGACATCAACAGCCCCAGGAAGCTGCGCGCACTGGTCGAGGCCTATGAACGCATCCTGCAGGAGGCCAATGAAAATCCGCGGGCTGCCGGTGCCCCTCCCGTGAACGAACAGGCTGATGCGACGCCAACGGAAGACCCCGGCATCGTTCATTTCCGCACCATTGGCGTGAAAGTACCGGGCGTTACCGAAGCACCGGTGTCTCCCGAAGACCAGGCGGCCCGCCTGCGGCTGCTGAATGACACGATCAAGTACAGAACGCGCGCCGAAGTCGATACGGTCGGCGAGCTGACCACCTTGGGTCAGGCCGTGGATGCCTTCATGACGCTGGCGGCCCAGGCTGCCGGCAGCGCGAGCAGCGTCACTACCGAGCAGTGGCAGACGCATGCGCATGCGCTGGGCATCAGTGGTATCGATACAAACGCCGAGGACGGCAATCTCGCTGAAGTACAGGCAGCCATTCAGGGCAAGGGCCTGGACAAGATCGACAGCATCGCCAAGCTGCAGCAGGTGATACGGACGGTCAACGTATCGCTGGAAGTGATCGTCGCCTACGCCGACAGCAATACCAATCCCGCCCCGACCGTAGACGATTACACCCAAGCCGGCATCACGGCGGGTGGTGTGGCCCTGGTCACGAGCCAGAACCTGGCCGCCATCAACAGTGCCATCGACAGGCTCAGCCGCGACGACGTCAGCTCCCGCCGCAGCATCAAGACCGTGGTCAATGCCTATAACGCCATCCTCGCAGCGGCCGATGGCGAGGACCTCAACAGCTCGGGGGCATCCCTCACCGCCATGGGCTATCTGGCCATCGGCGTGCCGCTGGGCAGCGCCGCCATCGGCATGGGCAGGCTGGTCATCAAGCCCGACGGCTCGCGGATTTTCGGAGATGTGGACCAGGCCAAGCTCGCTCTCTTCAACAACGTAGTGGGCAGCCGCTGCAAGCAGGAAGTCAACACGCCCGCCAAGCTGGAAGCCCTGGCCAAGACCGTCGCCGATCTCATTCGCACCGGACGTGAACAGGATACGGATGCGGTCGTCAATGCGGGCGGCACCGCGTTGAGCCTCGACAGCCTGCGCAATCTGGGCCTGACCGGCATCGATACCCCGGTCCGGCGCACGGCCTTCCTGAATGCGGTCAAGTACAAGGGCAACCGGGTCGATACCGCCACCGGTGAGCCCAAGACCGGCGACGCTGACAGCCACAATGTCGATGGCATCAATACCCTCGCGAAACTGAAGCAGATCGCCGCCAGCTACAAGACCATCCTCGACCACGTGGGCACAGGCGAGAGCGCTGCCGCACCCACGCGTGAGGACTATCTCAACATCGGCGTGCAGTTGCCTGCGCATGGCGGGCAACATGCCCTGCAACTGTTCAACAGCGCCATTGCCGCGCAGGCCAGCGATAGCAAGATCGACGACATCGGCAAACTCAACAAGCTGGCGCTGACGGTGGACAAGCTCATGCAGGTTGCAGCGGTGACCAAGGTAGCGGACAAGTACCCCGACCAGTATCCGGAGGTGGCGATCCCGCTGGAGGCCGATGCCCTCGCCAGCCTGGGCTTGCAGCGCATGACCGAGGCCAGCGTGGCCCTGCTGCTGGCCAAGCTGCAGACTACCGATGACGATGGCAGCGGCGCCACCCGCATCGCTACCCTGCAATCCATGGCCGATGCCGCCGTGGCTGCGCAGGAGAAAATAACGAAATACGCCAGGGACAACAGCGGTACGGCCCCTGTGATCGGCGACTTCACGGCACTGGGGCTGAGCTGGCCTGCCAGCACGCAGAGTCCGGACCCCTACCTGACCGCCATCAACGATGCCCTGCGCTCGCAAGCCGTCACCGATGACAAGGCCAATACGCCAGCGCTGCTGCAAAAGATCATCGTGGCCGCCGTGCACGTGGTCGATGCGGCCAATGGCACCGCCGGCGATGCCGTCGCCATACCGAACAAGGACGATTTCCTGGCCCTGGGCCTGGATGCCGCCAAACTGATCGCCGCCAAGGCAACCGGCGTGGCCTTCCTTGGAGACACGGTTGACGCCAGCACCATCGCGCAGCTCACCCACGACAGCAGCGGCAATCCGATTGCCTTGCCCGACAAGCTGGCGAGCTTGCTGGACCTGATCCAGTCGCTGATGAACACGGTGGCGGGCACCGCAGCCACACCGCCGCTCTCGCAGGACACGCTGATGCAACTGGGCGTCAACCTGGACGGCCTTACCGTCGACAGCACGGGCAAGCTGGTGAACTGGCCGGCCATCCGCGCCGCCATTGCCGGCAGCAAGGCCGATGGCTCGGAGGTGGACAGTCTCACCGAGCTCAATGCGCTGGTGGAAAAAGCCGACGCTTCGCAGGAAACGCTGCGCAACTACGCCGCTACGAACGCCGGCACGCCGCCCACCCAAGCGGATTACAAGAACGTCGGGCTGGTCAGGTTCCCTGCCGCTGCGGATGGCCCGCGCCCGGCGCTGGTGGGCGCTGAACATGTCGAGGCCATCAACGCCGCACTGCGCACGGCCAAGGTCGGTGCGGAGCAGGCCGGTACGCCCGAAGCGCTCACCCAAGTGGTCGAGGCCTACCTGCACATTCTGGCGCGCGCCAATGGTCCGCAAGCCGATACCGGCGCGGCCCTCACCGCCGCCGATTTCGAGCGCATCGGTGCCGACATCCCGGGCGTGACCGACGGTGCCGCGCACGCCAGTGCCGCCGTGCGCGCACTGCTGGATTCGGTCATCGCCAACAAGACCGCAACCGACGTGAACACGCCCGCCAAAATCGAGCGCATCGGACTGCTGGTGAACAAGGTCATCGAGCAGGCCAAGGCCGGCACTGCCGAAGCAGACAAGCTTGCCGCCGCCGACCTGAACGAGCTGGGCATCAGCGCACCTCAAGGCAGCATCACGGATGCGGCCAATGCCGAGGCCGTCAAGGCAGCGCTCTACGCCATCCGCGCCGGTGACGATACCGGCAGCGCCGTGGACAGTTTCACTGAGCTGCAGGAGGTGGTCGGCAAGGCCATGACCGCCTACAAGAAGATCCAGGACTACGCGGCCCTGACGGCGCTGCCCGCCGGCTTCCCCGACGATACCGCACGTCCGGATGAGAACGACTTCCAGGCCATGGGCCTGGCCGTCCCCGAGGCGGTCAGGGCCGACAAGGCAGTCGGTGCCGCCGCCAGCCTGGCGACCGCCCACATCGACGGTACCGCCATCAACACCATCGACAAGCTCGCCACCCTGCTGCGCAACTGGAACGACTTGCTGACCCTGGCCAACGGGGTAGCGGACCAGCCTCTGGCCGCCGACCGACGCAGCGACTTCAGGAACCAGCTCGCCGCCGTGGGTGCGCCTGCTCCTGCCGCCACCACGGATGCCGCCATCGACCTGCTGCATTCGGCGCTGGACAAGATGAGCACGACCGCCACCATGCATACCCCGGCCCAGTTGCTCTCCCTGCTCAAGACCAGCCAGGCCCTCACCGCGCTGGCTGGCACCCCGCAAGCCTTCTCCGGCACCGGCCTGCCCGAGGGGCTGGGCGCACCGGATTTGATCGCCCTGGGCCTGATGCCCGCCGAACCGTCCAGCACGCCTGGCGCAGCCGCCGCCATATTGGGGGCCATCGCTGCCACCACCGGCAGTAGCGAGGTCGACAGCATGGCCGAGATCGCGCCACTGGCCGCCACTGCGCTGGCGGCCCACGCGCGCATTCTTGCCTATGCCGCCAATACCGCCTCGGCCATCGCGCCTGCGGCCGCTGACTATGCGGCCATCGGCCTGGTCAGCAACGATGCGGCCCGCACGCCGCTGGTGAACAGCAACAATCTGCAGGCCGTCAACTCCGCCCTGGCCAGCAGCGCCATCGATGCCGCCAGGGCCAACGATCCGGCCTTGCTCAAGACGATCATTGATTCATACGACCGCATTCTGGACTGGCAGAGCGGGGGCACAACCATGCCGGCTCTGGGCCAATATGAAGCCATTGGCGTCACCAGCCTCAACGAGCAGGCCAAGACGCTGCTCAATGATGCCGTGCGCCAGTTGCCCCTGGCCGATGTGAAGAACCAGGCAAAATTGCAGAGCGCCGCCACCACCGCCACCCGCATCGTGACGCTGGCCGATGGCCTGCCCAACACGGCCGATGGCACGCTCCCCTCCGCTGACGACTATGCCGCGCTGGCCCTGCAGATGGGCCACAGCAGCAGCGCCACGGACAGCGACGGCTCCGGTGCCGCCCTGCTGGGCAGCGTACTGGACCGCAAGATCTGGAGCGAGGTCAACAGCCTCGCCAAGCTGCAAACCCTGCTCGACCTGGTCAACAAGTTCATGGACCGGGCGGCCACACCCGAGACCGCCGCGGCACTGAGCGCCACCGACTTCCAGACGCTGGGTCTGGACATCAGCGGCAAGAGCACTGCCGAGCAAGGTGCCATCCTCGCCGCCGTCGGCACCAGCGGCGCAGACGGGCAGGCCATCAAGTCCCTCCCCCTGCTGCAGACGCTGATCGACAAGGCCGTCATCGCCCTGGCCAAGGTCACCGCCTATGCCCAAAGCAACGCCTCCGATGAAGCCCTGCGGCCCACGGTGGAGGACTACAAGGACATGGGGGTGGCCGATGTCGATGCGAACAGCCTGGCCGCCATCAATGCGGCACTGGCCACCGACCAGGTCGGCGCTGCCCAGGCTGACACCCAGCCCGAGGTCCAGGCCATCGCCGATGCCTACCGCAAGATCCTGAAAGCCGCCGATGGCGTGCGCGCCAGCGTCGACCCGGTCGGTAGCGAACTGGTGCCCACTGCCGCGGAGCTGAACCTCATCGGGGTCACCGTGGCCCCTGGCACCTCCCCGGACGTGGTCAACCTGCTGGCCACCGCGCTGGATGCCGTGCCCCGCGCCAAGGTCGGCAAGCCGGCCGACATCGACGTCATCAAGGACTCGGCCGCTCGCGTCATTGCCGCCGCCACCAATAGCCCGAGCGGCAGTCCCCTCGGTGCAGCCGCCGCCGCCCTGCAACTGTCCGATCTGGAAAATCTCGGCGTCAACGGCCTCACCGACGATGCCATGCCCGACGTGCGTACGCTCATCGCCGGCAATCAGGCCAGCAGCGTCAACACCAGCACGCGCCTGCAGAACCTCATCGACGGCCTGCTGCGCGACCTGAAGCTGATCCGCTACTACGCCGACAACAAGCCCAACGACGACGCCCGACTGGGTGCGCTCGACGTGGTGCTGGAACCCACTGCCGCCAACTACGCCAATGCGGGGGTCCTGCATGTGACGGCGGCCAATCTGGTTTCCATGAATGCCGCCGTCAAGGCGCAGGGCAACAGTGCCAAGGTGGACAACAAGACCAAACTGCAGGAGATTGCCGACGCCTACCTCCATATCCTGCAGGCCGCCGACGGCGTGGCCGGCAACGTCACCGGAGGCCCGATCACCCGCGCGGAGCTGGTGCGCATCGGCCTGACGGAGAACGAACTGCCCGATCCCGACAAGGCTGGCCTCACCCCGCAGCAGAAGCACGAGGCCAGCGCCACGCTGGGCCTGCTCACTACGGCGCTCGACGCCCAGCCTGCCGATGGCAGTACCGTCAAGACACCGGCGCTGATCCGCGAATTGCTGGCCCTCTCGGGCAAGGTGGTGCAGTACGCCGCCACCACCGACTCTGCCGCAGTCCCGGCCGCGCCTACGCTGGCCGAACTGCAAAAGCTGGGCGTGCACCAGCTGCTGCCCTTGGACGGCCCGATCCCCGGCACGCTTGCCCTCTTCAACGGCGCACTCGCCAAAACGCCCGCCGCCACGCTGGAGACACTCGACCTGAGCCGGCTGCAGACCATCGCCACGGCGGCGGCCAAGCTGCGCCTGCTCACCAGCAGTCCCGGCGTGACGGAAGACGCGCTGCGTCCGGCAGCAAACGCCACCGACGCCAGCGGCCTACCCAAACCCGGCGCACCGCTGACGCACGCCGAGCTCACAGCACTCGGCATGGCCATCGAGGACAAGCCATCCCACATCAAGCTGCTCAATGAAGCCCTGGACCGCCAGCCCAACTTTGGGGCCGTCTCCGATGTCACCAAGCTGGACAACCTGAACCTGTCCAGCATTGTCAATCGCGTCATGCAACTGGCGGCGCACGATCCGGCCGCGCCTGCGCTGCCTCCGGTGAGCCTCAGCAATGCCGACTGGGCCAAGCTGGACATCCCCGTTTCCGGCGCCAGCGCGGTGGTCGACGTCAACTCCCTGCCCGCCTTCGTGGCCGCACTGAAGCTGCACCAGCCGGCCGACATGGACACGCTGTCCGAGTTGCGCGCACTGGCCGTGGCCGCCCACGCGGCGCTTAAAAAAATCCGCGACTACGCCCAGAACGCCAGCGACGGCACAGTCGCAGCGGAAGGCACCAGCGGCCTGCCGACCCTGCAGGACTTCAAGGATATCGGCGTCACCGACGTGGACAAGTTCGTCCTGCCCACACTGGATCGAGACGATCACATGCC
This sequence comes from Herbaspirillum sp. UBA812, assembly GCF_002296545.1. NCBI lineage: Bacteria > Pseudomonadati > Pseudomonadota > Betaproteobacteria > Burkholderiales > Oxalobacteraceae > Herbaspirillum > Herbaspirillum sp. UBA812. The sequence goes on from NZ_DBIC01000399.1 coordinate 17,720, forward strand.
TGCCGGCCTCTTCGCCCTGCTTTCTGGCCTCGCCAGCGCGGACGTCAAGGGCAGCGACGCCACCACCCACAGCCAGATCCAGGACATCGTCAACAGCTACAACAAGGTCCTGACGCTGGCTGACGGCATGGCCAACCTTGCCACTGGCGCGCCCGCGCCCCTGGCAGAGGACTACACCCGCATCGGCAGCACGCTGGGCAGCGTGGCCACGCAACCGGCCTATCTCAAGCTGCTCAACTCCGTCATCGATCCGCTCGCCGCTGACAAGGTCGACACCCCGGCCGAGATCAGCGCTCTGGCCGCCAAGGTCGCCAAGGTCCTCGGCTATGCCAACAGCCTCGGTGCCACTCCGGCACCGGCAGCCCCCGCGCGGGACGACTTCACCGGCCTGGGGATCAGCGGTCTGGAAGCCGATGACCTGCCCGCCGTGCTGGCGCGGCTGCAACGCATCGGCGAGCCTGAAGCCGCAGGCATCACCCGCCTGGGCGGGTTGCAGGAGATGGTCAGCCAGGCCGTGCAGGCACAGGCCAAGGTACGCCGCTACGCCGACACCCCTGCCGCCGATGATCTGCCCGGCATACAGGATTACCTCCACATGGGCGTGATCATGCCCACCCTCGCCGGCCAAGCGGACTACCAGCAACGCATGCTGGAAGCGCTCAATTCCACTCTGGCCTCCCCACTGGTAACGCGCGCCCAGGCCAACACGCCGCAACAGCTCGACGCCATCCTGGCGATCTACCACGGCAAGGTGCTGCCGATGGCCGATGGCCTCAGCAACACCACCGAGGACCACAAACTGGGCGCCGCCGAGCTGGGCTTGCTGGGCCTGGACACCACCGCCCACCAGCTCACGGAGGCCGGGCATCTTCAATTGTTCAATGACATGGTGGACACCATGCCCGATGCCACCAGGGTGGACCGGCTCGACAAACTGAGTACGTTGGCCGCGCGCGCGGTCAAGGTCCTCGCCATTGCCAACCAGAACCCGGGCGATACCCCCGCCAATGCGCATCGCTTCGATGCCGACGATTTCAGCTACTTCAGGGGTGCGGACCCTGCCGTGACGCCTTTGGACGAGATCGCGATTTACTACGCGCTGCAAGCCAGACAAGCTGCGGATGTACTGACGTTCCAGTCCGTCAAGTCCCTGATGACACAGGCCCCCCTGGCCTATGCCACGATCCGCCGCTATGCCGATGGCATGGACGGAGCAGCCGCCCCGACGGGTGCCGACTACGACAAGCTGGGCATCAACGATGTCCGCGAAGTGGCTGCCACCGGCAAGCCCGCCAATCTGGCATCGCTGCAGGCGGTGCTGGCGCTGCCGGCCATCAATGCGGCCAGTCTCAATCCGCCGGGCAAGCTGCAGGACATCGTCAACAGCTACAACAAGTTGTTGGCGCAGGCCAACGGAGCGGCCGCCGATACCGCCGAGAGCAATCTGGCCACGCTGCAGGATTTCAAGCACATCGGCGTGAACCTCACTGAATTGGAAGCCATGGATTCGACTCGCTCGGCCAATGCCGTGCAGTTGCTCAGTTCCATCATCGACAGCCGCTCAGTGACTGATGTCGATACCCCGGCCAAGATCCAGGCCTATGCCAATCTGGCAGAAAAAATTGCCCGACTGGTCGTCAATGATCGCAGCAAGCTCCCGAGCAAGGAGGACTTCAGCAAACTCAGCATCCCGGGCGTGAAGGATGGCAACCTGGCCGCGGTCCTCGACAAGATCGCCGCCTTGAGCGACGACGGCGCGCAGGCCAACACGTGGAGCAAACTGGCCGATGCCGTCTTCACGGTCACCAACGTGCCCAGCCTGAACCTGGTCACCGAGGACAACGTCATCAACCTGGCCGAACGCACCAGCGGCGTGACCCTCACCGGGACCGCAGGGAAGGACGACACGGTCACCTTGCGCCATGCCGACGGCACCGTCATGCGGGCAGGCATCGTGACAGTCGATCCGCACAACGGTACCCAGCTGTGGAACTGGAGCTATACCCTCACCGAGGCGGACTGGACCAAACTTGGCGCGGCCAGTGCCAACAACGTCAAGAAGACCATCACCCTGCAATCGCACAATACCGTCAACGGACTGGACTCGATTCTGGTCAATGGGGAGTTCTTCATCGATACGGTGGTCCCTGCCTTCAGCAGCCCGATCCGCCTGGAGGTGGACAGTGGCGAACCGGGCGACCGCATCACCAACAACGGCAAGATCATCGTGCCTGCGCCCGAGGCGGGCGTCAGCTGGAGCTACCAGATCGATGGCGGCAACTTCCAGACCGGCAGCGGCACCAGCTTTGTGGTTGATGAAGGCGCACATACGGTCATCGTGCGCCAGAGAGATGGCGCGGGCAACAGCACCGACCAGAACCTGATGGTAACGGTTGATACCATCGCCCCGCTCAAGTCCACCGTTGCGCTCGAGGACGATACTGGCGAACGGGACGATGATTTCATCACCCGCACCGGCGTGGTCAAGGTCACCGGACTGGAACCCGGCGTGAAGTGGCAGCACCGCAGCGGCAGCAGCGGTGCCTGGATCGACCACGGACTGGCCGGACCGGCCGACAGCGAGCACAGCGTGGATCTGTCTGCCGGTACCGATGGCGAGCGCCGCATTGAAGTACGGCAGATTGATGCGGCGGGCAACGAGAGCCCCATCAGCACTGAACTGGTCTTCATACTGGACCGTACCGGCCCGGTGCTCACACTGCAACTGGCGCAGGATACCGGCACCGCTGGCGACCGCATCACCTTCAATGGCACGGTGCAGGTCAATGGCCTGGAAGCCGGGCGCGCCTGGGCTTACCAGATTGATGGCGGCGACTGGCAAGCGGTCAGCGGCAGCGCGGGCCTGAACACCGTGGCCGTGTCTGGCCAGAGAACCGGCGGCACCGATGGCCTCAGAAAGGTGCGCGTCAAGCAGACCGATGCTGCCGGCAACGAGACCGTGAGCAGCGAATTGTCCTTCACGCTGGACACCATCGATCCTGTCTTCAGTAGTGACATCAGGCTGCAATTCGACAGCGGCAGGAGCGACATCGACGGCATCACCAACAATGGCAGGATCATCGTGCCCGCACCGGAAGCCGGGGCCAGCTGGAGCTATCGCATCGATACCGGCAGCTTCCAGAGCGGCGGCAGCACCAATATCGTCGAGGTTCCCTCAGGAATCCACGATGTCACGGTGCGCATGACCGATGTGGCCGGCAACTTCACCGAGCGGAGCAAGCACGTGACCGTGGACACCCTGCCACCCACTGCGCCGACGCTGACCCTGGTCAACGACACGGGCGACCTCAACAACGACCGCAAGACACGCGATGGCAATGTGCGCGTGAGCGGCCTGGAACCCGGCGCAAGCTGGAAGTACAGGATTGGCGCCAGTACTTACCTGCCCGGCGGCAGTACCAACATCATCGACGCCACCGCCGGCCCGGACGGTGAACGCCAGGTCAGCGTGATCCAGATCGATGAAGCCGGTAACGAAGGCCCCGCCGCCGAACTGATCTTCACCGTGGACCGCACCGGCCCGCCGCTGGTCTTGAGCCTGCTCAACAAGACGGGCAGCACGGCAGCGGCGATCACCAAGGATGGCACCGTCAAGGTCGATGGACTGGAAGCAGGGCGCAGCTGGCAATACCAGATCGGCGAAGGTACGTGGCAAAACGGTAGCGGCACGACCTTTGTCGTGCCCGGTGCCAACGTCAGCGGCGGCAGCGATGGCGTGAAGAAGGTGCGCGTCAAGCAGAGCGATGTGGCGGGCAACGAGACCATCACCGCTCAATTGGAATTCACCCTCGACACCACCCCGCCCATCAAGCCGGTGCTGGCGCTGGTGCGCGATACGGCGGGGGCGGCGGGGGGCAGGGGCCACAACCCCCGCGACCCACAGAACA
>NZ_DBIC01000343.1:0-15881 GCF_002296545.1 Herbaspirillum sp. UBA812
CTTCATGTCGGGATTGCGGCGCAGGGTGCCCAGGCCGCTGCAAGGGGCATCCACCAGCACGCGATCGAGCTTGCCAGCCAGGCGCTTGACCTTGGCGTCGTTCTCATGGGCGATCACCACCGGATGCACGTTGGACAGGCCACTGCGCGCCAGGCGGGGTTTCAGCTTGGCCAGGCGCTTTTCGGAAACGTCGAAGGCATAAAGGCGGCCGGTATTGCGCATCAGCGCGCCCAGTGCCAGGGTCTTGCCACCGGCACCGGCACAGAAATCGACCACCATCTCGCCGCGCTTGGCACCGACGATCTGGGCCAGCAGCTGGCTGCCTTCATCCTGCACTTCGATGGCACCGTCCTTGAACAGCGGCAGGTTCTGCAGGGCCGGCTTCTTGAACACGCGCAGGCCCAGCGGAGAATACGGGGTCGGCTCGCAAGCCACCGGGGCCTTGGCCAGTTCGGCGATGACGGTATCGCGGTCGGCCTTGAGGGCATTGACGCGCAGGTCCAGCGGAGCCGGACGGTTCATGGCATCAGCCAGTTGCAGGGTGGCTTCCTCGCCCATGCGGGCGACCAGTTTTTCCCACAGCCAGGGCGGCAGATTGCTGCGCATCTGGGGGGCCAGCTGGGTGCGGTCGATCTGGGCCACACGCTCCAGCCACTCGGCTTCGCCTTCCTGCAGGCCGGCGATGGATTCGGCACCGACCGCATCGGCCAGGCCCAGCAGGGCCAGGCGGCGCATCATCGGGCCACTGCCGGATTCAGCGAAGTTGGTCAGGACCGTCTTGTTGCGCAGCAGGCCGTAGACCGCTTCAGCGATCACGCCGCGCTCACGGCTGCCCAGGCGCGGATTGTCGCGGAAGTAGCGCGACAGGGTGACGTCGGCCGGGCCGGTGAAGCGCAGCACTTCGCGCAGCAGTTCTTCGGTATGGGGAATGATCGCGGGAGGCAATCTCATGCTAGGTCCTTCAGATTCAATTCAATTCAAGATAAGGGTTGCGCGACGGTGTTTGCTCGTCTGCGCTCAGGCTTCGGCGGCCAGGCGCACGCGCGCGCCGTCCAGTGCCAGGCGGCCTTGCACGAACCAGCGCACGGCGCGCGGATAGATCACATGTTCCTGTTCCAGGACACGCTCGGCGAGCGTCTCCTCGCTATCCTCTTCCAGCACCGGCACGGCGGCCTGGGCCACGATGGGACCGTGGTCGAGGTCGGGCGTGACGAAGTGCACGGTCGCGCCATGCAGCTTCACGCCGGCCGCCAGTGCCTGCCGGTGCGTCGCCAGGCCCGGGAAACTGGGCAACAGCGACGGGTGGATATTGAGCATGCGGCCCCGGTAATGATTGACGAACGGTGCCGTCAGGATCCGCATGAAGCCGGCCAGTACCACCAGGTCCGGCGCGAACACGTCGATCTGCTCGCGCAGGGCGGCATCGAACTGGTCGCGCGTAGGATAGTCGCGGTTGGCCACGACGGCCGTGGCAATGCCGTGGCTGGCGGCGAATTCGAGGCCGCTGGCGTCGGCGCGGTTGCTGATGACGGCGGCGATTCGGGCAGGCCACCGCTCGGCCTGTGCAGCGCGGACGATGGCTTCCATATTGCTGCCTCGTCCGGAAATCAGGATGACAATGCTTCTCATGGTGTGCGCATTGTACCTGCTGACAGCCCCTCCGCCGCCGGTTTTCACTATGTGAAAGGTCCGGCGTGGCGTAAAAGGTTTATCAAAATGTGAAGAAAATTTACTGGAAGGAATAGAAAACGCGGAACGGCACCTTCTTCTCAGCCCAGTAATCGGCCGCATCGCGGAAGACGTCGAGCAAGGTCTCGCGCGCTTCCTTGTCGAATTTCTGGGTGTTGGGCAGTTGCTCCAGCACCACGACGAAACCGATCTGCTTGCCGGCCTTGTGGGTCAGGTCGGTCAGGCAGTCATGCAGGGCATCGAAGTTCTTGCCGAAGTGCCGGGGAAACTGGAAGGCGGTGGCAATGGTGGTCAGCACCTGCTGCTTGGTCACGGCCTCGGCGCAATAGGCATAGAGAAAGTGCTGCTGCAGGTGCGCGGCCTCCTGCTGCAGCTCGGTCACGCGAAAGGCGCGGATCGATTGAACGATATTGGGCGGCACCGTTTTGAACAAACTCATTTTGCCTTCAGTATTCATAGGCGGGGCTGTGTGGCTGTCGTGGTTGTCGTAATTGTCGTGATGGTGATGGCTGGCCTGCTGTGTGGCTTGCTGCAACAGGACTCGCGCACCCGGCCCTGCGCTGTACAAGATCAGTCGCGTATCCGGCGGAAGGTCTTGTAATGGTCACTGGTGTAATAGTATTCGCCCGACGTGGCCGGTTCTCCCCCGCTGACAATGCGACGGGCCCCGCGATTGCGGGCGCGCGGCGTCTTGACCGTGTATTCGCGATAATACCCGCGCTTTTGCTTGGGCAAAACCCCTTCATAGTTGCCGAAGACCGCACCATCCTTTTCATACGGGAAGGGCCCACCCTGACGGATCAGGGCCATGGTCTGCTGGGCTTCGCGCGGCAGCTGGTCAAGATTGACCTCCGGCAAGTTGCCCGGCACCGGCCCCTTGGCTTGCACCGGGACGGACAGCATCAGGGCCGTCAGCAGCACCAGCCAGTAACGGGTGAAGAAGGAAGAAATGAAGCGGGCTCGCATCTGCATCGTCTGCATTGATTCTGTTAATTGCAATTTTGTCAATGAATGGCAACAGCACTCGGTAGATTAACGCGTTGCTTTCGGCTAGGCAACCACGGCAGGCCAGGAACTTGACCGGCAGCAAATCAGGCAGAGGCTTGGAGCAGTTGGGCAGTATCCGGTTCAAAAAAGGCCAGGACCTCCTCGCGCTTGGCGTAGGTATCGCTTTCGCCCAAGGCGATCAGCTCGCGTGTGAAGCTTTGTTCAAACAGCAGATAGGACGCCAGTGCCGAGCCGCGCGCCTCGGTGGCCCCGATGCCACCCAGCATGGTACGGATCGGGCGCGGCAGACTGCCGACGTGGCGGCTGGCGATGCTGTCGATGCGCTGCGAGGGCGAGATCACCAGGGTACGGATGGGTTTCAGGGGCGTATGCCGGCGCTGCTCCTCGTTCAGGACCGACAAGGTCTGGTTGACCCGGTTGATGCGTTCGATGTCGGCCGACAAGCCGTCGAGGAAAATGCCCGACATCGCGTGTCCGGCCACCTGCGCCAGGCTTGGGTAATGCGGGGTATTGGTCGGGGCCTGCTCACCCTTCTCGCCCATGCGTCCGGCACCGATGATGAGCACCTTGGTGGCACCAAGGTGGATGGCCGGGGAAATCGGGGCGATCTGGCGCATCGAGCCATCGCCGCAATACTCGCAACGGCCGTCGATATACACCGGAATGGCCGGAAAGATGAAGGGAATGGCAGACGAGGCCAGCAAATGATCGATGCCGATCTGGTCGCGCATGGCCAGGCGCTGGGTGCGCCGCCACGGTTCGATCTCTTGCGCGCACTGGTAGAAGGTGATGTGCTGGCCGCTGGTGTAGGACGAGGCGGTCACCGCCAGCGCATGCAACTGTCCTTCGGCCAGGGCGGCATCCAGCCGTGGCAGGTCCAGCAGGCGATGCAGCATGCTCACCAGCGGGGTGTTGTCCAGCAGGGAATTGGGTGGATTGGCGCGCCACTTGCGCAGCAGCCAGCCGAAGGAGAACAGCGACAGCCAGCGCGCGCCCGAGCGGATCACGCCCAGCGAATCGGCGCGGTACACCTGCTCCACCTGGAAATTGCTCCACACCGCCATCAGCTCGCGCACGGCTTCGCCGAAGTCGTCCGCCCGGCAGGCCAGGGCGGTGCCGTTGATGGCCCCGGCCGAGGTGCCGCAGATGATGGGGAAGGGATTGCTGTGCACCGGCCAGCCGGCTTCGAGCAGGATCATCGAGAGGGCGTTGAGCACACCCACCTGGTAAGCCGCCCGTGCGCCGCCGCCGGTCAGGATCAAGCCTGTTTTGTGTTCCATGGTCTCCATGAGGTGAGCTTATCAGCAGCCCCCTCGCCGTGGACAAGAGAATTGGCAGGCAAATGCCGTCTATTTGGGCTGCATGCGGATGGCACCATCGAGGCGGATGGTCTCGCCGTTCAGCATCACGTTCTCGATGATGGTCCGGGCCAGCTGTGCGTATTCGGTGGCACGGCCCAGGCGCGGCGGGAAAGGGACAGCCTGCCCCAGCGAATCGCGCACTTCCTGCGGCATGGCCAGCATCATGGGGGTCTCGAAGATACCCGGGGCAATGGTCATGACACGGATGCCGCTGCGCGAGAGATCGCGCGCCATCGGCAGGGTCATGGCAACGATGGCCCCCTTGGAAGCCGAATAGGCCGTCTGGCCGATCTGGCCATCGTAGGCCGCCACCGAGGCGGTGTGGATGATGATGCCGCGCTCGCCCTCTTCCTGTGCCTCGGTCCTGGCCATGGCATCGGCTGCAAAGCGGGCCATGTTGAAGCTGCCGACCAGGTTGATGTTGAGCGTCTTCATGAACAGCGCCATGCTGTGCGGGCCATTCTTGCCGACCAGCTTCTCGGCCGGGGCGATGCCGGCGCAATTGACCAGTCCGCGCAGGCTGCCGGTCGCTTGCGCGGCACGCACCACGGCCTGGGCATCGTCTTCCGAACTGACATCGCAGCGCACGAAGACGCCGCCCAGTTCGCGGGCCAGCGCACTGCCGGCTTCCTCATTGAGATCGGCCAGCACCGGCTTGCCGCCGGCTGCGGCGATCATGCGGGCAGTGGCCGCACCCAGGCCGGACGCTGCGCCGGTGACGATGAATACATTTCCTTCGATACGCATGGAGTCTCCTGTTTTTTATCTGCGCGCAGCCAGGCGGATGGCCTGGCCGGCGAGCCATTGATGATGGGTTTCATCAGGGGGCATTATTTGACGAATCGGCCAGCCTGGCAATGCAGGCGTTCCCTTCGCGGTGCGAGGATTATGCGCAGGTCGCCGCACGGCAGACTATCCGTGCGGCGACAATCAGGGCTGCAGTCAGATCGGGTCAGGAGACCGCCGGCAGCAAGGGCACCAGCAGCAGCGCCACGATGTTGATGATCTTGATGAGCGGATTGACCGCCGGCCCGGCCGTATCCTTGTAGGGATCGCCCACGGTGTCGCCCGTGACGGCGGCCTTGTGGGCGTCCGATCCCTTGCCGCCGTGGTGGCCGTCCTCGATGTATTTCTTGGCGTTGTCCCAGGCACCGCCGCCAGTGGTCATCGAGATGGCCACGAAGAGCCCGGTGACGATCGTCCCCATCAGCAGGCCACCCAGTGCCGACGGCCCCAGCAGCAACCCGACCAGGATCGGCACGATCACCGGCAGCAGCGACGGCAGGATCATTTCACGGATGGCAGAAGAGGTCAGCATATCCACCGCGCGGTCATACTCGGGACGCCCGCTGCCATCCATGATGCCGGGGATGTCGCGGAACTGGCGACGCACTTCCACCACCACTGCACCGGCCGCGCGTCCCACCGCTTCCATCGCCATGGCACCGAACAGATAGGGGATCAGCCCGCCGATGAAGAGCCCGATGATCACCGCCGGGCTGGACAAGTCGAAACTGGCCGTCTTGCCGACGGACTCCAGCGCATGCGTGTAATCGGCAAACAGCACCAGTGCGGCCAGGCCTGCCGAGCCGATCGCATAGCCCTTGGTGACGGCCTTGGTGGTATTGCCCACCGCATCGAGCGGATCGGTGATGGCGCGCACCGAGTCGGGCAAGCCCGACATCTCTGCGATACCGCCCGCGTTGTCGGTGATGGGCCCGTAAGCATCCAAAGCCACCACGATACCGGCCATGGACAGCATGGAGGTCGCCGCAATCGCAATCCCGTACAGGCCTGCCAGCCAGTACGACGCCAGGATCGCCGCGCATACCGCCAGCACGGGATAGGCGGTGGACTTCATCGACACCCCGAGACCGGCGATGATATTGGTGCCATGCCCGGTGGTGGAGGCTTCGGCGATATGGCGCACCGGCTTGAAGTCGGTGCCGGTGTAGTACTCGGTGATGTAGACCATGAGACCGGTGAGCACGATGCCCACCACGGCCGCGCCCATCAGCGGCACCCGCAATTCAGGCGGCAACAGCAGCCAGGTGACCGCCGCGAAGCCGACCAGCGACAAGCCGGCCGACCACCACAGGCCGGTATAGAGCGCCGACATGATTTTCTTGCCCGGCTGCGCCTTGACCATCGCGCAACCGACGATGGAAGCCAGGATCGACACCCCGCCCAGTGCCAGCGGATAGAGCACCGCCAAGGTTTCCAGGCCCTTGAGCATGAGGCTGCCCAGGAGCATGGTCGCCACCAGCGTGACGACATAGGTTTCGAACAGGTCGGCGGCCATGCCGGCGCAATCGCCCACGTTGTCGCCGACGTTGTCGGCGATGACCGCAGGATTGCGCGGATCATCTTCGGGAATGCCAGCCTCGACCTTGCCCACCAGGTCGGCCCCGACGTCCGCGCCCTTGGTGAAGATGCCCCCGCCCAGCCGCGCAAAGATAGAGATGAGGGATGCCCCGAAAGCCAGTCCGATCAAGGGCTGGATGGCATCGTGCAGGCTGGCGGCGCGTCCCTGTCCGTAGACATACAGGACCCAGAAGAACAGCGACACCCCCAGCAGTCCCAGGCCCACCACCAGCATCCCGGTGATCGCACCGCCCCGGAACGCCACGCCCAGCGCCTCGTTCATGCCGCGCGTGGCGGCCTGTGCAGTACGCACATTGGCGCGCACGGACACGTTCATCCCGATGAAACCGCAGGCTCCTGACAGTACCGCCCCCAGCAGGAAGCCGATCGCAGTGAGCCAGCCCAAACCGGGAATGAGCGCAATGAGGATCAGCAGCACCACCCCCACCATGGCGATGGTGCGGTACTGCCGCGCCAGATAGGCCGCCGCGCCCTGCTGGATGGCCAGGGCGATTTCCTGCATGCGGGGGTTGCCGGGGTCCTGCTTGAGAATCCAGCTTCGAGAAACCAGGCCATAGATCACCGCGACCAAGCCGCAGGCAATGGCAAACCACAGGGCAAGTGCCATCATCGTCTCCTTTGTTATCACGACTCATCAACAATCACGAACATCCGCCACGCCGTCCGGGTGCTGCTGTTCCGGTTCGCCGCGGCCGATACTGCGCCTGCAAATTGCGTCGCCCTTTTTTATTGGAGTTGTTGTGCCTTGCCGGGCCGCCGGTGCCACGCCCTCGGGCGGGCGTCACTACCGGTGATCGGTTTACTTAGTTTTTGCTGACTGTCGAGCCGATGGCCTCCAGTACGACAGCATAAAAAAAGCGGACCGAAGTCCGCTTCACTTTACTCCGCCAGGGCGGCAAATGCACGATCCCTGATTTCTTCCACCGGACCGACGCCGGCGATCTTGCGATACTTCGGCGCGCCCGGCTGGCCCGACTTGGCCCAATCACCGTAGTAGCCCACCAGCACTTCAGTCTGCTCGTGATACACGGCCAGACGCTTCTTGACGGTTTCTTCCTTGTCGTCGTCACGCTGGATCAGCGCTTCGCCGGTCAGGTCATCCTTGCCTTCGACCTTGGGCGGGTTGAACTTGACGTGATAGGTGCGGCCCGAACCCGGGTGCACGCGGCGGCCGCTCATGCGCTCGACGATGGCGCTGTCGGGCACGTCGATTTCCAGCACGTAGTCGATGGCCACGCCGGCTTCCTTCATCGCATCGGCCTGGCGCGTGGTGCGCGGGAAGCCGTCGAAGAGGTAGCCATTGGCACAGTCAGCCTGCTGCAGGCGATCCTTGACCAGGCCAATGATGATGTCGTCGGAAACCAGACCGCCCGCATCCATCACCTTCTTGGCAGCGATGCCAAGCTCGGTGCCCGCAGCCACGGCCGCGCGCAGCATGTCGCCGGTGGAGATCTGCGGAATGTTGAATTTTTCCTTGATAAAAGTGGCTTGCGTGCCTTTACCGGCACCAGGCGCTCCTAAAAGGATGAGGCGCATGTCGTTTCCTAAATTGAGGGTTTCTGAATATGAATGCTTGAATTCTTTTGCGACGTGATGGCAGAGGATCGCTACCATCTGGACGGTTATGCAGCTTGTTTGCGCGCCGTTTGCATCAGCTCTGGGACGAAACTTACCACAAAATCTTACCGAACCATGACAAACGCCTGATTTTTAAGCAGTCTCCGGACTCTGATTGTGTCGTGTCAGCTTGACATGAAACTTACAGCAAGCCGATCCGCACAGCCTTGCGGCGGATCATGCCTGCCAGACCGACGAAAGATCAGAGCGCGGAGATGGTCTGCACCAGCGGGCTGTCCGGCGGCGCCTCGAAATGCTTGCGCACGCGCAACAGGTCTTCGGGGGTATCCACACCGGCTTCGGGCACCATCGAGGTCACGTGCACGGCAATGGCGTGGCCATGCCACAGCACGCGCAATTGCTCCAGCGCCTCGATGCGTTCCAGCGGGGCCGGGGCCAGCGTCGGGTAGAGCTGCAGGAAGCGGTTGCTGTAGGCATACAGGCCGATATGACGCAGCGGCACGTACTCATTGGCGTGATCCGGACCGCTGGCATCAGGCAACGACTCACGCGACTTGGCAAAAGCATCGCGATGCCAGGGAATGGTGGCGCGCGAGAAATACATGGCGCAGCCGTCCTTGTTCAACACCACCTTGACCACGTTGGGATTGAAGGCATCCTCGGCAGTCCCGATGGCGTGCGCGGCCGTGGCCATGGGCACGCCGTCCTTGATGTGGGCGGCGGTGGCGGCAATCAGGCCCGGATCGATCAGGGGTTCATCGCCTTGCACGTTGACCACCACCTCATCCTCGGTGAGCCCCAGCGCGGCGGCGACTTCGGCGATGCGGTCGGTACCGGAGGGGTGATCGGCGCGGGTCATGGCCACTTCGATGCCATGCTGCTCGCAGGCGGCGTGGATGTCGTGATGGTCGGTGGCCACGATGATGCGGGTGGCCCCGGACAGCGCGGCCCGCTCGGCCACGCGCACGATCATGGGCTTGCCGCCGAGGTCGGCCAGCGGCTTGTTGGGCAGGCGCGTGGAAGCCAGGCGCGCAGGGATGATGACGGTAAAGGTCATGGAATCAACCGCAGCAGGAAGGCAGAAATCAGGAATCAAGAGACCGGGACTCGCGTCAGGCCGCAGGCGCTGCCGGCACGGCCGTCAGTTCGCGCGCTTCATCGGCCCACATGATGGGGATGCCATCGCGGATGGGATAAGCCAGCTTGTCTGCCTTGCAGATCAGTTCCTGGGCTTTTTTGTCATAGTCCAGCGGGCCCTTGCAGATGGGGCAAACCAGGATATCAAGCAGTCGGGCGTTCACGGAGTTTCTCCACTATATGTTCAGCCAGCGCGCCGTCGATGCGCGCCGAGACAGGCACGACCCAAATACGCGGGTCGTTTCGGATGGCCTCGATAGCCCTGCATTTTACTGCATCCTTTTCCGTGATCAGGATGACATCGGCCGCAAGGCCTGCAAAAGGATCGATGGCGAAATCAAAATGGTCGGGCAAGGGATGGCGCGCAAAGGACAAACCCGCCGCTTCCAGGGTCGCAAAAAACCGCCCGGGGTTGCCGATCCCGGCCACCGCCGCCAGCCGCACGCCACCCTCGCCCATCCGTTCCAGCGGCTTGCGCGCAGCGGGCGGGGCCAGTTGCACGGCCTGGTCCGCCTGCAGCCGCATGGCATGCGCGCCGCCGGATGCGCTACCCTGCGCGCCGACATTGACCACCGAGAAATCCCGTCGGCGCGAAGCCGGCTCGCGCAGCGGTCCGGCCGGCAGCAGCCAGCCGTTGCCGACGCCGCGCGCATCGGACAGCACGATCTCGATGTCACGCGCCAGCGCGTAATGCTGCAAGCCATCGTCGGAAATGATCACGTCCACCTCAGGATGCGCCGCCAGCAAGGCGCGCCCGGCCTCGACCCGGCGCCGCCCGACCACCAGCGGCACACCGGTGCGCTGGACGATCAGCAAGGGTTCGTCCCCCACCTGGGCCGCCGCCGCATCGGCCGTGACCTCCAGCGTCTGCCCGGCACCGCCGCCATAGCCGCGCGAAATCACGCCCGGACGCAGGCCAGCCGCACGCAAGGCCTCGATGAGCCAGATCGCAAACGGTGTCTTGCCGGTGCCGCCGACGAAGACGTTGCCCACCACGATCACCGGCACCGGCAGCCGTTCGGCGCGCTTGATGCCCAGCGCGAAGAACGCGCGGCGCAGCGCCGCCAGTGCGCCGAAGAGCAGCGACAGCGGCCACAGCAGGCAAGCCAGCAGGCCGCGCTGTTGCCAGGCGCGGGTCAGGATGGCTTCGGCAGTGGGCCTGGATTCGGCCATTTTCGGGTTCCAGTGAATAAAAAAAACGCGGGCCAGGCGCGACCTGGCCGGCGCGCCATCGCTGCTGGATGACGTGAAGCTATTGGCAAATTTTCAGTGCGGCTCGCAGCCGGCTACTTGCTGCTCGACTGCGCCGCGAAGGTCAGCTTGGGATAACCCGCCATGCGTGCCGCCTCCATCACGTTGACCACGGTCTGGTGCGTGGCCAGCGCGTCGGCATTGATGATGATGACCGGATCAGCCTTGCTGCCACTGCTGCGCACCGCAGCCTGCATCTCTTCCGACAGCCCCTGCGCATCCCGCGCAGCGATGCGCTTGTTGTTGATGGCGTAGCGGCCATTGGCGTCGATGGCGATGTTGATCTCGAAGGGCTGTTCCAGGGCCTTCTGGGCATCGGCCGTGGGCAACGTGACCTGCAGGGCGGTGAACTTGCTGTAGGTGGTGGTCACCATCAGGAAGATCACGATCACCAGCAGCACGTCGATGAAGGGGATCAGGTTGATCTCCAGGTCTTCGCGGGGACGGCCCTTGCGGAAGTTCATGCGGTTCTCCGTCGTCCAGGATCAGCGGCGTACATCGTGGACGATGTCCACGAACTTGACGGCCTGCTGCTCCATATCAACCACGAAGCCGTCGACCTGGGCGCGGAAGTGGCGATAGAACACCAGCGCCGGCATTGCAATGGCCAGGCCGAAGCCGGTGTTGTAGAGCGCAATGGAGATACCGTGCGCAAGCTGCGCCGGATTGGTTCCGGCCGCATTCTGCGAAGCAAAGATCTCGATCATCCCGACCACCGTGCCAAAGAGGCCCATGAGCGGCGCCAGCGAAGCGATCGTCCCCAGCGTGGTCAGGAAGCGCTCCAGACGATGCGCGGCGGCCTGGCCGGCCTCTTCGATGGCTTCCTTCATCACTTCACGCGGGGCATCTACGTTGCGCAGGCCGGCGGCCAGTACCTGGCCCAGCGGCGAATTCTGTTCCAGCTTGTCGATGACGTCCTCGTTGACGCGTCCGCTCTGGTAGACCCGGACCACTTCGCCCAGCAGGTCCGGCGGCAGGATGCGCGCGCGGCGCAGGTAAGCCAGTCTTTCGATGACCAGCGCCAGGCCGATGATGGAAGCGATCAGCAAGGGCCAGATCGGCCAGCCGGCGGCGAGGATGATGGCGAGCAAAACGTACTCCTAAGAAATGCGGATGAGCGATGAATCTGATGCAGCTGACGGCCTTTCCGGCACGCCCGTTTCTGCGGTGCAGAATGTAGCCGGTTGCGCGCGGCTCGGCAAGCGCAGCCAGCTTGGCTTTACAATGCGGCATTGTATCGCCCCTGGAGTCCCTGCGTCCCATGCCTGCCGACAAGTTCCCGCCCTTCCCCGCTGCCCGCCCGCGTCCGGAGGCCATGCCGGCCGCCTCCGCTACCGATGGCGGCCCACCCATCCTGACCGTCTCCGCCCTGAACCAGGCGGTGGCGCGCATGCTGGAGCGCAATTTCCCGCTGATCTGGGTCAAGGGCGAGATTTCCAATTTCACCCGTGCCGCCTCTGGGCACTGGTATTTCAACCTCAAGGATGACGGGGCGCAGGTGCGTGCGGTCATGTTCAAGGGCCGCGCGCAATACGCCGGCTTCATGCCGCGCGAAGGCGACAAGGTCGAAGTGCGCACCCTGGTGACGCTCTATGCGCCGCGCGGGGATTACCAGCTCAACGTGGAAGCCATCCGCCGCTCCGGCGTGGGAGACCTCTACGCCGCCTTCGTGCAACTGAAGGAAAGACTGGAGCGCGAAGGCCTGTTCGACCGCGACCGCAAGCGCGCCCTGCCGGGCTTCCCGCGCCGCATCGGCATCGTCACCAGCCCGCAGGCCGCCGCCTTGCGCGATGTGCTGACCACCCTGCGCCGCCGCGCCCCGCATGTGGAAGTGATCCTCTACCCCACGCCCGTGCAGGGCGAAGGCTCGGCCCAGCGCATCGCCAATGCCATCCGCACCGCCTCCGCGCGCGCCGAATGCGATGTGCTGCTGGTGTGCCGTGGCGGCGGCAGCATCGAGGACCTGTGGTCCTTCAATGAAGAAGTGGTGGCGCGCGCCATCGTGGAGGCCAGCATGCCGGTGATTTCCGGTGTCGGCCATGAAACCGATTTCACCATCGCCGACTTCGCCGCCGACCTGCGCGCGCCCACCCCCACGGCCGCCGCCGAGCTGGCCGCCACCGCCCGCGAGGACTGGCTGGCTGAACTGCGCGGCCACGCCAATGACCTCACGCGCGCCCTGCGCCGCAACCTGACCGAAAAAGCGCAGACCGTGGACTGGCTCTCGCGCCGCCTGGTCAACCCGAGTGCGTATATACAGCATGAGCGCGTCAAACTGGCCGCGCTGCAAACCCGGCTCGCCCACGCCACCCGCGTGCCGCTGACCCGCATGCGCCATCGCCTGCAGCAACTCGCCACCCATCTGTCGCACCAGATTCCCGACACCGCCCACGCCCGGCGCGACCTGCTGGACCTGACGCGCCGCCTGCAAGGGGCCCAGGCCGCCCGGCAGTTGCGCCAGCGGCAGGCGCTGGCGGGGCTGAGTACGCAGCTCGAACTACTCAATCCGCAACGCACGCTGGAGCGCGGCTACGCCATCGTCAGCGACCGCCAGGGCCGTGTATTGCACGCCCCGGCCGAGCTGGCCGCGCGCAGCGAGGTCACCATCCGCCTGGCCGAAGGCAGTGCCGAGGTCGGCATTGCCAGCGTGCAGCCACGGCTGGATTGAGGCGATGCTGTCGCCCTGCTTGACAGCTGTGGCAGACTTTTTTGGCATAAGCATTTTCCGGCGCAATACAGCGCAACGCGCCGTATTACGGGTGGGACCATCGGAAGCCAGTGCGTGGATGAGCTGGAACGTCTTGCAGGGACTGGCATCTACGGTCTTGCCTGCGCTGGCGGCCAGCGTCTCCCATTGGGAACCATTCGCATTGCCGCACTGGAGGCCGATGCGCGACTGACGCGCACCAGATTTGACCGAGTGCAAAGAATTGTCTTCCGCTTTAGAATCGCAGGTTCGGAAAAGACCCCTTCGTAGCAAACCAACAAGACTGAAAGGATTCATCATGGCACATACCCTTCCGGCACTGCCTTACGATCTGGACGCGCTGGCGCCCACGATTTCCAAGGAAACCCTGGAATATCACTATGGCAAGCACCATCAGACCTATGTGACCAACCTGAACAACCTGATCCCGGGTACCGAATTCGAACACCTGTCCCTGGAAGAGATCATCAAGAAATCTTCCGGCGGCATCTTCAACAACGCTGCCCAGGTGTGGAACCACACCTTCTACTGGAACGGCCTGACCCCGAAGGGCCAAGGCGCTCCGAGCGGCGCGCTGGCTGACGCCATCAATGCCAAGTGGGGTTCCTTCGACGCCTTCAAGGCCGAGTTCACCAAGCAAGGCCTGGCCAACTTCGGTTCCGGCTGGACCTGGCTGGTCAAGAAGGCTGACGGTTCCCTGGACATCGTCAACACCACCGGTGCCGGCACTCCGCTGACCACCGACAGCAAGCCGCTGCTGACCGTGGACGTGTGGGAACACGCGTATTACATCGACTACCGCAATGCACGCGCCAAGTACGTCGAGAACTACTGGGGCATCATCAACTGGGACTTCGTGGCCAAGAACTTCGCTTGATCACCCTGCCTCCCGGCAAGAAAAAACCACGCGCGAGCGTGGTTTTTTTTCGTCCGTATTTCGTCTTGGGAGGGATGCTTCGCGCAGGAAAATACAAGATCGCGCAGCCCGCCTGTGCCACAATCGCCCATCCCCTCACCTCACCGAATGGAGACCCGCATGGCCCACGTCACCCTGCACAACGCCGCCGGCTACGCCCAGGACATCAAGGCGCGCATCCACCAGCTCAAGTCCGACGAACCGGAAAGCAATGGCGGCAAGGACACCGGTCCCGCCCCCTATGAATTGCTGCTGGCCGCGCTGGCCTCCTGCACCTCGCTCACGCTGCGCATGTACGCCGACCGCAAGGGCTGGGACCTGGGCAGCATCTCGGTGGACGCCCACTTCGGCCGCGACGACAGCGGCCTGGAAACCATCACCCGCAAGATCAGCTTCGGCAATGCCCTGTCGGAAGAACAGCTCACGCGCCTGGCCGAGATCTGCGAAAAGACCCCGGTCACCAAGACCATCCGCCAGGGCACCGCGATTCAGACATCGATGGCGTAACCTGCGGCGCGCCAGGCATCGATGCCGCCCGTGAGCGGCCGCACGCGCGTATAGCCGCGCCGCATCAGCTGGCGCGCCACCATGGCCGCCGAGGCCTCGTTGGGACAGGCGCAATAGACCACCACCTCGCCCTCGACGGGGCCATCGAAGACGAAGGTCTGGATTTCCTGGTTGGAAATCGTGACCGCACCCGGAATGCGGCCATCCTGCTGCGACATCGGCGAACGCACATCGATGATGGTGGGCGCATTGCCCTCTTCGAGCATGGTATTCAATTCATCCACTGAAATACGCGCCATCTCCAGCGACTTGCGGAAACGCCGGCGCTGCCACCACTTGTTAGCCACGAAGGCTGCCAGCGCCACGGCAATCATGAGCATGCCGTAATGGCCCAGTTGCGCCAGCACGTTGAGCAGGTCATCCACGGCCGAGCTGAAGAGCGAACCGAGGAAAATCCCCAGTCCCGCCCACAGGGCGCTGCCCGCCGCATCCCACAGCAGGAAGCTGATGCGACGCGTGCCCATGGTGCCGGAGAGCGCACTGGCAATCGAGGCGAAGCCCGGAATGAACTTGGCCAGCAAGAGCGAACGCGCACCCCAGCGGAGGTAGATCGATTCGGTCTGGCGCACACAGGAGTCCGGCGAGAGCGAAATACGGCACAGGCGCGACATGATCTGGCGGCCGTAGCGGCGACCGGCGAGATACCAGCAATAGTCGGCAATGAGTGCCGCACTCACCGCCAGCAGCAGCAACAGCGCCGGCGAGTAGCGCCCGGTCGCCGAGAGCGCACCGGTGATGATCAGCGTGGGATAGGCCGGCACCGGCGCGCCCAGCTGCTCGACCAGCACGTTGACGAAAACGAGGATCAGACCGTATTGCTCGATCAGGTGGTAGAGGGTTTCCATGGACGGGCTGCCTTGATGTCTCGCCGCCTGGGAGGCGGCGACTGTTCCGCCGTGATGGCGGTGTGCAGGCTGCCATTATAGGCGTGTGGCCGGCCCCTCTGCTTGGACAAAACCGGCGCGCTCCACCCGCGTAAAAATGCGCCCGGCGCACCGTGAGATCACGGGCGGGCGGACGCAAACGAGGAAGACCTCGGAGAAATCAATAGCGCGCCGTGCTTACACCGCGTGCTTGGCCACCGGTTCTGTGCGGCCTTCAGCCGAACCGCCGCCGTCCTGCACCGACGGCCGGGTCCGTGCCAGGAACACCAGCACCGCCGCCACCAGCGAAGCCGCCGACAAGGCATACAGGCCGCCCTGGATGGAACCGGTCTTCTGCTCCAGGTAGCCGAAGGTAGCCGGTGCGAAGAAGCCGCCCAGGTTGCCCAGCGAATTGATCA
>NZ_DBIC01000343.1:16174-16386 GCF_002296545.1 Herbaspirillum sp. UBA812
GTTGCCCAGCGAATTGATCAGCGCCAGCACCGCTGCCGCAATGCGCGCGTCCAGATAAGCCTGCGGAATGGGCCAGAACAAGGACGAAGCGGCCTTGAAACCGATGCCGGCAAAGCACACCGCCACGAAGCCGATCACCGGACCGGCCGAAGCCGAGACCGCCATGCCGATGGCCGAAATCACCAGTGTGGTCGCCACCCAGAACTGCGGCT